>NZ_NCVF01000025.1:0-225554 GCF_002096755.1 Streptococcus mitis | reverse complement strand
GAATTAAGGTAAAACTAAAAGGACTTAGCCCTGTACAATACAGAACTAAATCCTTTGCTTAAATTAATTGTCTAACTTTTTGGGGTCAGTACAATTTTTCCCAGCTTTTTATATATACTATTAGATTTGTTAGAGTGAAGTCAAAAAAGTGATTCCACCTAAAATAACACCAGCTGAATTTGGAATGATTAGTATCCAATCCTTCTTAGGTTCCTTTGTCCATCCATAAATAACCCAGATTAAGCAAGATATAGCAGCTGATAAAGGTTGAAATGGTTGAGCTTTATTTCCCTGTAAATTAGCGATAATTTGAGGTATGTAGGCAATAAATACTATAATTCCAATAAAGGCACCAATAGAACCTACGATTCGATTAATTTTTTGTTTTGTCATATACACCTCCTTCAAAAGGATATCATAGAAATTAGCGAAATGCAATAAATTCAGATACAAATTGTAACGAAAACCAATACAAAAGCACAAAAATAGAGAAACTATTTATTTTTTGTTATAGTCAAAGCGAATGACTTGCTCTTTTGCATCTACGTGGGCGTGGACTCCGAAGGGAATAATGGCTCTTGGAGTTGCGTGGCCGACATTTAGATTATAGATAATCGGGATATTGCTGTCAATGATATCCAATAGTGCCTCTTTATAGTCGTCATAGAAAGTTTCATCCATAGGTTTTCCGACCAGGAGTCCACTGATGCCCTCGAATATGCCAGTGTCTTTTAAAGTTCGCAACATCTTTTTGAAGTCTTCTGGCTCAGGCTTTTCTTCGCTTGTTTCTAGCAAGAGGATTTTTCCTTCCCAGTCTGACAAGTCAGGGAAAAGTTTGTATTTTTGACAGAGCTCCGTGCTATCTGCGTATCGAGAGTTGTCAAAGATATCGTAGAGGGATTCGAGGCAACCACCGAGGATTTTTCCCTCGAACTGGGCATTTCCTTGCAACAACTCAAAACCGGTATTTGTATGACTGACACGAGGTGTCCCCAGAGCCTTGGGACTGAAGTCAGTCCTTTCATCATACCAAACGTCACTAGAGCGGATTTCTGAGATTCTTCCCGTCTCAATCAATTCTTTAAAGTAGTGAAGGCTATAGGTTAGCATTTCTTTTTCTAATTCACAAATGTCTGCTAAGAAGGATTGACCATAAAAAGTCTTGATTCCTAGTTTATGCAACATGAGATGGTTCATGGTTGTATCCGAGAAGCCAAGAAAAATTTTTTGTTTGATAACCTTTTGTAGTTGGTCATTTTCAAAAAGATAAGGTAGTAGGCGATAGGTATCGTCTCCACCGATGGCACATAGGATCATATCGATGCTATCATCAGAAAAGGCATGAATCAAATCCTCTGCACGAGCTTCAGGATGGTTCTTGATAAAGTCTAATCCTTTTAGCGAATGGGGCAAAACGATAGGATTGAGTCCCAGGTCCTTGAGACGTTGGACACCCAAGTCCACTTCGTGTTTGACAAAGTCCTCTCCGATAATGCCACTAGATAAACTAACAATACCAATAGTAGAAACCATATTTCTTCCTCCTAGAAATTGATTGAGCCTATTTTATCATAAAAGATGGGAGAAAACTATAGGGAAAAGGGTAGAGGGAAGCTTGTAGGCAAGCAAGTGAAAAAGCAACCGCTGGTGCAGTTGCTTTTATGATTCTTCTTAATAGCGTGTTGGTCCTGCACTTGCGCTGCGGATGTTCAAGCGTTTCTTGAGATAGAAGCGAAGGGCTAGGAGGGCTGCTCCAATAATAGCCAGTGGCAATGGAGCAAGTACTGGGTTAAGGCTAGCTGGTAGGAAGCTTGTTGCAAAGAAGACAAGCAACCAAAGGAACATAGAAGCTAGGATAACCAGTACAGATTTCCAGAAAGGTGGGCGTTGACTGCGGTCCATATCTGGTCCATAATATTGGTAAACAAAGTAGTACATCAAGTAGAAGGCAAATCCACCAACCAGTCCAACTAGCAGGAGAGTGACAAATCCATAGCCGAAAGCTTGATCTGCCGCAAAGAAAGTTGTGAGGGCGCTGACGAGGGCAAAGAGGCTAGTGATGAAAAGAGCTGAGTCCATAATCATGAGTTTTGGATCATCATTTTCTTTTGGATGCTCTTTTTCATATTGTTCCTTGACAGTGAAACTATGAGCCCAATGGGTCGGTGCGCCATAGAGGGAACGAGCAGTCGTACCCTTGGCTTGCTCTTCAAGGATTTGGGGAATAACTTCCTCAAAAATAGCCTTGATTTCAGCGTCTGTTTTTCCATCTTTGATGAATTGTTGGGTAGCGATGTGGACAAACTCTTGGTTTTTCTTGGTTAATTTTTGTAGATCAATCTGAGACATAGGAACTCCTCTTAGAACCATTTTTTATGGATGAGATAGAGAGTGAGCGAGACACTCATAGCAAAGGCGATAAAGACGATTAACCAGAAGGCATTCGGCTCACCATTTAGGGGGATTTCATTATCCTTAAAGTTCATCCCGTAGGCAGAAAAGACCATGGTTGGGATGGACATGACGATGGTCACAAGGGCCAAGGTTTTCATGATGTTGTTCTGGTTGTTAGAAATGATAGAGGCGAAGGTCTCTGTCATAGAATGCAAGACGTTTCCATAAATGTCTGCCATCTCGATGGCCTGTTGGGTTTCAATTAGGGTATCTTCAAGCAGGTCTTCGTCCTCAAGGTATTTCTTGATATTGCTGGTTGAGCTGGTCAATTTCTTAATCACACGCTCATTTGTTTTGAGGGAGGCCTTGAAATAGACGATGGTTTTTTCCAATTCCATGAGCTCAATCAATTCTTCATTTCGAGTTGATTGATGCAGTTGACTTTCAATCTGTTCACTCTTACGATCAATCGAACGAAGGGCTGTTAGGTAAAGCTCTGCATTGCGATAAAGAATCTGAAAGATAAAACGCGAACGCATGAAGGTATAGAAATTACGCAATCGACGGTTGATAAAGACATCGAGGACCGGTAATGGTTCCAAACACGTAGTGATAATGGTTTCCTCGGTGATGATAATACCAAGCGGGATGGTTACGTAGTAGGTGCGGTTATTTCTTTCCTCTGTGACTGGAACGTCTACGATAATCAGGGTATACTCGTCTTCAATGGTAATACGAGACATTTCTTCCGCATCGAGCGGTGCCCGAAGGTCAGCAATATCAATATCGAAGGCGTTGGCGATTTCGAGTGATTCATTTTGAGTCGGATTGACGAGATTGATCCAAGTACCCGGTTCAAGTGTATCGATCTCTTTAAATTCAGTTGTTGTAGAGAGAAAAACTTGTTTCATATCCCTTATCCTTTCTCATTTTTCAGATTTTTTCACACCGTACTATTATACTACAAAATCGGCTTTTTTCAAATAAAATCTTACAAAGACACCGTTATAATTGGCTTTTTGCTTTGTCTTGAAACGTTGATTTTTGAATTTGCTCCCCTTTTTGCTCCCCCTATAGTGCTTTTAGTGCAGTTTCGTAGAATGAGACTGCTTTTTTTGCGTTCTCTTTTGAGAGGTGGCTATATATATCCATGGTCATTGATAAAGTGGAATGACCTAGGCGGTACTGGAGTTCCTTGTATGGTATTCCAGAGTTAAGTAAGAGACTAGCGTGAGTGTGACGGAATCCGTGAAAGCCAATGTTAGGAACATCAGCACGCTTAAAATGTGTTTGCAATCTTCTTTTAAGCCTTGAACTGCTAGGATACTCATGAATGAAATCCGAAAATACCACGCTTTCACGTTGTCCTATCTTCCAGGCCTCTTTAGTTTGGCGTAGTTTGTACTGCTTCAGCATGCTAACAGTCGCTTGATCTATATCTATATCCCGATAACTAGCCTTAGATTTTGGGCTATTGATTTCTAAATCCCGATTTAGTGTTTTGGTAATATGCACAACGGCATTATCTAAGTCTATATCAGACCAGGAAAGAGCTAAAGCTTCATTGATACGGCAACCAGTAGCCAATAGGAACTTATAGAGCGTTGTCTCATAGTAGTAACGATATCTATCGCTATCTAAATTATCGAGATAACCAAGAAACTTTTTTAGTTCTTGATTTTCAAAGTGTTTTACCTTTTGGCGCTTTGCTTTCTGAGTGTTACGAGGTAAAACAACATCACGCGCAGGATTGGACGGTATAGCTTGCATGGTTACGCCATATTGTAAGATACGTTTGTTTAAAGCATGTATCTTGTCATAGTGTAGAAAAGCCCCTTTTTCCCCTCTATTGGTCTTGTCAGCAAGTTCGTTGATAATAGACTGGATAAGTGGAGTAGTGAGCTTATCGAGCTTGTAAGCCCCAAAAATAGGCAATATATGATTATCAATTAGCTTTCTAACATTGCCTTGAGTGTTTGGCTTAACCGTATTCTTATAACTTTCTAACCAGAGATTGGCTAATTCTTGATAGTTTTTTATGGTGCTAGCCTTTTGTCTGGTAGATCCTGCTTTCTGAAAAGCTATTTTTTCTTGATTGGCTTTCTGTTTTACTTCCTTTTGTGTCCGACCTGTTACCTTGGTTTTGACTTTCTTTCCTGTTACCTGGTCAACTCCTAGATATACATTAGCACGATAGACTTTACTACCGTCTTTTTTTATAACTTCAGTTATTTTCATGATGATAAACCTTTCTAAAATACATCAGCAGGCAAGCTATTATCAAAAAGGTTTTATATCATGCTAGGGCTTCATAGATTGCCCCACATTCGATTTTAAAGAGTCAGGCGGTAAATAATACCAGAGTTGGAAACAAGGCGGATATGGGGTTAATATGGGCTTGTTTATAGTAAACAGGCTTGTATTTAAAGTTTTTTATCGTCAGTTAGCTGTTTTAAAGTTTTTTCAAAGTCCGAGTTTATCTTTTGAGTTTTGTTGAATAGTTGGTATTCTGCTTTTGCTTTATCTTTCGCAACCTTGGAAGTGATTTTCCCATGACCTTCTAAAATATCGTATTCTTGGAAAGTCAAAAAGCGGTCAATGCTTTGGGCTAGTTGTTGCATTGTCTGAGCTTTTCGCTGTTCTATCTGTCTTTCCAGGTAATCAAAATAGCTAGATATTCCTCTTTCAAGGGAGCGGATTTCTGTTTCTGAAAGGTAATTCTTTGCTATTTGGGTATCTGCTTGCAGTATGCGACCATTAGGGGAGTTTTTCCATGTTGTAAGTCCCATGTTGTCTTTTGTATGGTCAGCTTTCGTGTAGATAATTTCAGCAGCAGTTTGGCCAGTGATTGCATAATGAAACTTATTCTGTACATCAGCATAGAATTGCTTAGTCAACGTACTTTGTGGGTCATAGTCGATAGAGATTTCTGCAAAAATATCTGTAATCTGCAACCATATACGACGCTCACTAGCTCGGATAGAACGCACGCGCTCCAAGAGCTCACGGAAATAGTCTTTTTCCAGCAAGTTTTCGCCTTGTTTCAGACGGTTGTCATCCATGGCGAACCCTTTTATCATGTACTCACGAAGTACCGAAGTAGCCCACTGTCTAAATCTCGTAGCTTTTTGGGAATTGACACGGTAACCAACTGAAATGATGGCATCAAGGTTGTAGTAGCTGACATCCTTAGTTTGGGTTTTATCAGCAATTGCACCGTGTTTTGTGGTTATTTCCATTTTGGAAACAACCACCTTTTCTTCTAATTCTCCCTCTTCAAAGATATTTTTTAAGTGCTTACTAATTGCAGGAACACCGACATCGAAAAGTCTAGCCATTTCTTTCTGACTAGCCCAAATCGTTTCGCCTTTGATGATGACACTAGCTGTCTCGCTATCGTTGTCAGCAGTATAGATTAAGAATTGTAATTCGTTCATGAGATCCTTTCTAAAACATTGTAAGTGGTTGACATTTGTTGACATCAATAAAATTAGTAGATATGGGGCTAATATAGACTTGAAGCTTGAGCGAAGCCCGAGAATCCACGCGCTTCAGGATTGTTTAACATTGTGGCGCGTGGGTATGGTGTAAGTCGCTTTTTAAATGCAAGAGTGGTATAATGATGTTGTAATCATCTTATCGGGAGCGTCCTCTATAGTGTGTAGAGAGTTAACACCAGCTCCATCTGGTTCAATTAGGTTGATTATATTAGATTGGTTAAAGGTAAGGGTATTGACTTACCTTTTTTTTGTTGCTATTGTTCAATTCTCTTGGCTTTGCTTGAATTTTTCTAACTCTTTTAGATAGTCTTCTGCCCAAATCCCCGTTTTTTGATATCGGTCAATTCTGTCTATATATCTTCGATTAAAGTTAGCTTCAATTTCCAAATCCATGATCATATCCATATTATTCTCTGTATAGTCAAGACTAGAAATATATTCTTCTAAGAAATTGGCCTGTGATTCGTAGAATTTTTTCATACCGTTTAAATCCTTAACAGGAATAGGATTTCGGAGATTATAGTTATATAGATTTATAATATCATTCAAGTCTAATCGGATAAAAAATGCACTATCGATAGCTTGTTTGGTATTTTCAAAAGCTTCTTCATCGAGCTCTTCTCTAGTTTTTTCCATGTAATCTAGGATATAGTCCCAGTTATATCGACTTCTAGCAGAACTGCCATATAATAGTTGCTCAACGCTAAGATTTCCTAGTTTTGCTATTTTTAACAAATTTTCTTTGTTAGGCAAATTACGCCCCTTTTCCCAATTATTAACAGTCCCCTTACTGGTATTAAATGCTTTACCAAATTCCTCCATAGTTGCACCTTGATCAAGCCTAATACTTTTAATTCGGTTTCCTACTTCAATATTATTCACTTCCATTTTTTTACCTCGTATTTAAATTATAACTATTTTTTGTTTTTAAGTAAAGAAAAGTATTGACTTTTTAAAAAATATTGGTTACAATTAAGGTATGCAAAAGTAAAGGAGGTGATGAGATTGCCAAAATATAAAATTAAAGGCTACAGAAATATGTTGGGGCTAACCCAAGCAGAGCTAGGAAAAAAATTAGGTATGACAAAGCAAACATACTACAACAAAGAAACAGGGCGTTGCTCATTTACGGATACTGAGAAAATAGCTTTCAAAAAATTGCTATTACCAATGTTTCCAGATATCACTATTGAAGATATATTTTTTTAAACAAAAAGTATGCAAAAGTAAAGATTGGAGTAAGCCAATGGAATTAGTCTATATGGACGGTAAAAAAGAGCCGTATACTACGAGTGAGATCATCGCTGAATGTGCTGGAGTCACTCATCACACAATACAAGAACTTTTAAGGAAGCATAAAGCTGATTTTGAAAGCTACGGAATTATCGCATTTGAAATGCGTAAATTAGACGGGCGAGGGAGACCGATGAAAATCTATCGCTTGAATGAGCAACAAGCGACCTTGCTGATTACTTATCTAAAGAATACCGAACCTGTAAGGCGTTTTAAGATGAACCTGGTCAAAGCATTCTTTGAAATGCGTGAGGAACTTTCTAAGTTTCGTATGCAGAGAGCGCTAGAAAAGCCAAAAAGAAAAACCTTGCATGACAGTATTGAGACATGGCCTAATGCACCAAAGCATGCACATAGCACCATGAACAACCTGCTACTGAAGGCAGTAACCGACAGGAACGCTAAGCAGTTAAGGGAAGAACGTGGGGGCTACAATGGCATTGATAGCTTGACAAGTGACGAGCTGGAGCAATACCAGGCATTTGAGGACATGGTAATAGCTATGATTGGCTTGAATATGAGTTACCAAGAAATCAAGGCTATGGCATTCAGAAATAAAAATACACGCCAAAGAAGCGCGTGATTGCAACAAAAAAGGCTTACCGAGACCAATCAGCAAAGCCTTTCACACTAACACTAAAACGAATTTAACAAAAAGCAGGCAAGCCATTATCAAAAAGGTTTTAGTAAAGATTTATACCTAGATTATAGCATATTTAGGGCAATTTGACCATACGGAGAGCGCCAACTCTTTAAACTGGTACTTTCTCACGCTTTCAATTTGGCGACTCTGAGCGTGAAGATATCGTCTATAAGAAACAACTCAAAAAGCCCCACGCTCAGAAGTTTGGCGACCGAGAGCGTGAGGCTGTAGGCAAGAAAAAAGTATTAAAAAGCCATCGTGGCAAGTATAAAAAGATAGAAAAAGAGGTAAAAAACATGACAACAAAAAAAGCAACATCAAGCCAACAAGTTCTATTATCGGCTAAGAAACTAGCAGAATTAGGGAACGAATTAACCGACATCATGAATGTTTTAGAAATGAATAACCTAGCTCTTGAAGGGCTTGAGTTTGCACTACAGAAAGATACAACCATGTTCTTATGGCTTGCTAAAAAATACACTGATACAGCATACGCCCAGAATGAAAAGCTATACGATCGTCTAAATGAAATAGCCTTTTTGCTTTTGAACAATGACGACGCTAAAGAGCTGGAGGCATACCATGACTAAAGATATTAAAGAAATGGCACAAGCCGAAGACGACTTGCTGAATATGGAACAACCTAAACAAGCGGAATTTATCAAGAACTATAAGGCGAGGGCATAACATGAACGAACTAGATTTAACCAACATACAGGCGATTTTTGTTACCGTGGTATCGATTGGCATATTGCTTTATCTAAACCACCGAGACCGCAAAAAAAGCGCCCAATTTGAGCGAGAAAACCAACAGACGATAGAAACACCTAGCGAGGATTTAAGCCCTGATTATGGGCGTTATATCCAGCTTGCAGGGGTAAGAGTTTACGGAGGAACTGAATGAGTCTATCAGAGAATGACAAACGAGTATTAAGACTAATCAAGGTAGGGGCTGAGAACTCCATAACAGGGGCAGAAATCAGCCTGATCACTAAGCTAGCAGAAAGAACCGTGCAAGATATTATCAGCCGTCTAATCACGCGCCATAGCGTTCCTATTGTTGGGGTTCGACACGGAACATTTAGAGGATATTTTATCCCTGCTAACAAAGAGGAGTTACTGGACGGAGCAAAAGCATTCTATAACCAAGTACAGGAAGAACAGAAACGCCTAACTGTCCTTTTAAATGCTGATTTAGAGAGCTACAAAGAAACCTTGAAGGAGGTGGGCGGATATGTTTAGCCTAAGCCGAGAAAGTGAGCAAGACCTAGTGCATGGAATTCTGGAGGTAGTGGAAAGATACCATGAAGCGCGTGATAGACTCAAACCACGACTGACAGGCTTAATATCAGCCCAGGAAGTCATGGACGAGTTAGATATAAAATACATGACACTCCAAAAGTGGGAAAAAGCAGGGCTAAGACGGTATCAACCACCACTAGAAGATACTAGGAAAATCTATTATAGAATTTCTGACTTGATGAAGTTTATGGGGGTGGATGAATGAGGGTGCTGGAGTTAATTCTATCCGCTGACAAATTGCCTTTGTTTGGCTTTCTCAAGTCAAATCCTACTCAAGTATGGAAGAATGGGGAACATTACAAATTTATCTACTTTGAGCCAATAGGCGAGGGCTTGACGGCTTTCCACTACAAAGGTTTGTATGTGGCAGTTAAAGACGAAAACGAGGAAGCAGAGGGCTGGGAACTGACCAGAGATTTAGAGATAGGTTTGGCCAGTCCTGACTTGCTGATGATTCTGAAAGATTTAGAGGTAAACAAATTGACCGAGCAACGGCAGGGGCTTGGCATGGAGTTGAAAGGCTGGATTTTCGACCTGATTTGTAACGGCATTTATACCAGGTACGAGACTTCTCTATTTGTCCGCTTGCTATTTGTGAATGGCTACAGTTTTAGTCAGCTGGTGGACTTGTTTTCTACAATCGTCAAGCGTAAAGACCTAGCAAGCTATTTCCTAGAAGTAGCGACAAAATTCTATAAGGAGGTGGCTTTTGAATAGTGACGACATTGTAAATAAAATCATTGAAGAGAATCAGCAACGTGAACCCATTAAGGTAATAGAAGAATCAGAAAGCTATCTGACAACCTTTAAAGGGGTACAAGGCTTTTTATTCAACGTATGTAAGAATCTTGGGGAAGATAGACCATCTAAATCTTTGGAGGTTGCTGACTTTCTTAGAAAGTATATCCGATTTGTGAGAATCAGACCAGAAGTGCAGGGACAGAAAGCGCCCTTGTATTTCTATCATCCTGATAAGGGGATTTGGTTAGAAGATAACGAGTTACTTCAAGATTTAATCTCAACCATTCAACCTGATACGACAGAAAAACAAGCCTTTGATACGATTTACAAAATCGCTAGACGTAGCCCGTTGAAGTCTATCCAAAATGATTATACGGTTATCGGAAACCAGCTATATAACGCTAGTAAGGAAACGTTTGAACCTTTAACACCTAGCATTATTGTAACTAGAAAAATCCGTACAAGGTACGACCCAGAAGCCTATGAGCCTACTATACACGGTTGGAAGCCCAGCAAGTGGCTTGCTGAATTATTTGACAATGATCAAGAATTATATAACCTAGCTATCCAGATTATTAAAGCAAGTATCACAGGTAGAACCCTAAAAAATATCTTTTGGCTTTATGGCGAGGGTGGGACTGGTAAAGGAACTTTTCAGCAGTTACTTATTAATCTAGTAGGCATGGAGAACGTTGCAAGTCTCAAGATGACTGAGTTCGATAAAAGCCGTTTTTCTACCTCCATTCTGTTAGGTAAGAGTCTGGTTATTGGGGACGACGTACAAAAGGATGCAGTTATTAAAGATACGTCAAATATGTTTAGCCTTGCGACTGGGGACATTATGACTATAGAGGACAAAGGGAAGCGCCCCTATAGTTTACGCTTGAATATGACTATTATCCAGTCATCCAACGGCTTACCAAGAATGAACGGGGACAGGTCAGCGATTGACAGGCGGTTTAAGATTCTACCATTTACCAAGGTCTTTAAAGGGAAACCAAACAAGGCAATTAAAGACGACTACATCAACAGGAAAGAAGTATTAGAGTATCTCACACGCCTAGCCCTTGAAACACCGACAAAGGACATCACACCAGAGAAATCAAAGGAGATTTTGCAAGAATACCATGAGGATAACAACCCAGTTATCGCTTTTGTATCTTCATTCTTTACTGATGAACTATCAAGTGAGTTTTTGCCTAATAGTTTTGTTTTCCATAACTGGAAAGGATTTACGGAATATTATGGGGTGAAACTACACAAGACAGAAATGGGGTTGCATCGAGAGATAAAAAGTAATCTACCAAGTTGGATAACCACAGGCCAGAAAGTAATACCATCAGGGAGACAACTTCATTCTGGTTTCTATCCGCATGAAGATACAGCGCCTTACGCACATCCATATTTTAACGGTAGGGAAAAGCCAGAGCAACGGAGAAAAGCTAGAAATGAACGGGGATACTTTAATGGTAAAGCAAAAAAGAAGCAATAACTTTATACACTTTATACACTTGATAAAAAAGTGTTATACTTGCAACCCTTAGAGCGCCAAGGACTTTATACACTTATACACTTTATACGGCAGGTTTTTTCTTTTACAGTATTAAGCACTATAATTCCTGTAAATTATATAAACTAGTGTATAAAGTGTATAAAGCGTATAAAACAGGGCTTAAACCCTTGATATGACAGGCTTTTAATTTTATACACTTCAAAAATAAAGTGTATAAAACTTTTTCTAAGTGTATAAAAAACATAGATAAAAATGGCAAAAACAAGGTATTTTACATAATTTACCTTAAAACAGAAAGAGGAAAAACAACATGACACTAAAAACATTTTCAGACAAAGCCAAAACATTTACTTTCACTTACGAATTTAAAGACCTAGATACTGCTATGGTAGCAGGTCACGCGCTACTGGGATATATGACTGGAACTTATGAAGTACCATCTATTTCAATAACTCACAAGGATAAAGGGACGCTTGTAGCTGAGTATGTGGAGGATAACAAACTGAACAAGACCTTCAAGCGTATTTGTGACAGTTTTAAAGACTACTACAACCAACCAGTGGACGATGAAGCATTTGAAGAACGTTATAAACGGGAGCGCGTGCTCCAACTCAAGGAGTCAGAGGACTTTGAGAGCTTGCTGAATAAGGTCACAGATTACGAGCTGGAACTATTAGACTATGCTGATCGCTTGCTTTCTGATAAGCCTATCCCTATGGATTCTATGACTGCTTTTGGTACGTTGAAAATGTTGGGTAATGAAAGCATTAACCTACTCCAAAAGTTGGACGTAGAGGGCGAATATAAAGGACTTGCTGATTATTCTGGTCAGTAAACACAGGGGAGCAATCCCCTTTTTGTTAACAAGTCAATAGTTTTGGGTTTTTCCATATAGGGGGAGATAGTGAAGTAGTTGCAATTTACCAAACGAACACCGTAGAAGGGGGAAATATGGAACGCGATAGCCGAGGGAGATTTTTGCCGGGCAATCAAGTAGCAAAAGGCAACAAGGGCAATAGAAAGCCCAAATATGGCAATAGCAACGCTTTGAAGCATGGACTACGCAGAGGATATACCGGATTGTTACCAAGCCTAAAAGGTGGGGTGTCTATATATAAAAATGGTGCATACCTTGGAACGCTACCAGACAAGTATTTCCACCATTCTGAAGATGGGGCGCTTTGGGTAGATTACAACGCTTGTCAGTATTTAATTTCAGTTTGTGGCTTGCCTAAAAGTATGTTTAGCGAACCCGAGGAATGGTAAAGGTGCAGATATTTGAACTCCGAGCGAACGCCGAGAAAATGCAAAAAAAGCCAGCACAGGGCTGACTCCTTTGTGATATTCCGATAAAAATATTATATCATAGAGGAGGCCGAGGCATGACACCAGAGCAGGTAAAAGAAAAACTAGAGGGCGTTAAGTGGATAAGCAAGGAAATCAAAGGCTTATATTTGGAATTGGAGGCCCTGGAAGGTGGTATTATCAAAAAGCCAACACTAAGCCATAGCAGGGTACAGACAAGCAGAGAGAACAAGACAGAGAACAATCTTATAAGTGTTCTAAAACTAAAAGAGGATACGCTTCAGAGGATCGAGCGACTTACTGAGGAAAGAATGGCAATATCTGGGCTAATTGATAAGCTGGACAATCCGCTTGAGCGTTCTGTTCTAAGACTTTTTTACTTGAATGATCTTGTAGCTTTGGAAGTAGCTGAAGAAATAGGAAAATCAAGAACAAATGTATACTTAATTAGGCAAAAAGCTATAGAACACTTGAGCAAGGTGGAAGGAGCGAACTAATGGAGCTGGATAAGTTTAAAACGATGATGAACGTCAGAGAGCGGATGACTTACTTTCTACGTTTCCAGAGGATGGCAGGAAGTGAAAACCAAGTTACGATAGATGAAGAGGCTTGGAAACTTGTCTTACCTGATCAGTGGAATTTGAGCGGTGAGCATGAAAAAGCAATCCGTGAGGGATTGGAAATATTCGCCCAAGACATCAACAGTATAGAGAACAAGCGAGCCAGAAAATACTTTATTATCCATTATTGCTATATGAGAAAGAAAACTATGAGTGAATGCGTAGAGATGGCAGGTACTAGCTCCACTAGTTATCACCGATACAAACAGATAGCCGTCTTAAACTTTGCGAGAATCCACCAGAACGGAGAGCTAGAAGCATATAAGTAGGCGTTTGTGGTATTTTGTTGAGAAATGTTGAGATTTAAGTGAGGGGGAATGACATGATTGAAGATTTTTTGATTGATTTGGAGAATATCCAATTAGAGGATGTGGAGATAGATTTAAACATGGATATAGACATCGATTTAAACATAGATTTTGACCTTGATGGTTTAGATTTAACCTTACTACAAGAGTTAGAAGCATAAATGTTGGCAAATGTAGGCGTAGGCTTCATATTCGCCCCCTATTTTGCTTTGTTTCGTACTGGACAACTAAAACACCACGGACAAACTACAAGCCCTTAGAAACGAATCTGGGGGCTTTTGTGAGGTCATAATCTTATAAACCACGCGCTTCATGGTATAATATACCTATCAGCAACCAGCAATAAAAAAAGCACGTTTGACCGTGCTAGTTTCTTGCCTGCTGAACTCGTCAAATCTTAGCCCTTTTGTGGGGCTTTTTTGCTCCCCTTTTTGCGTACTTTGGGGGAGCAAGTAGTAAAAAGTAATATTAGTGATTTTTGTTAAAAAGCGCGTGATATAAGGGTTAGGAAGCCCTAAGGAAACATAAAATAAGAAGTTTTTTATTATACTACAAATTCAGCCTTTTGGGTAATAGAATCTCACTTTTTTTGGTATAATGGTAAGCAATAATGGACTAGAAAGAACAAAGATGCAAGATAAAATTGTCATTCATGGGGCGCGTGCCCATAATTTAAAAAATATTGATGTGGAGATTCCGCGAGATAAGCTGGTTGTAGTGACTGGCTTGTCAGGTTCAGGGAAATCCAGTCTGGCCTTCGATACCCTCTATGCTGAGGGACAACGCCGCTATGTGGAGAGTTTGTCAGCCTACGCTCGTCAATTCTTGGGAAATATGGAGAAGCCTGATGTGGATGCTATTGATGGTCTCAGCCCAGCTATTTCCATCGACCAGAAAACGACTAGTAAAAATCCTCGCTCGACGGTGGGAACAACAACTGAAATCAATGACTATCTGCGTCTCCTCTACGCACGTGTGGGGACGCCTTACTGTATCAACGGACATGGAGCCATCCAGGCTTCTTCTGTGGAGCAAATCGTGGATAAGGTTTTGGAGTTGCCAGAACGCCAGCGCCTGCAAATCTTAGCCCCAGTTATCCGTAAGAAAAAAGGACAGCACAAGAGCGTTGTTGAAAAGATTCAGAAAGATGGGTATGTTCGTGTTCGTGTGGATGGGGAAGTCTATGATGTGACCGAAGTGCCAGAGTTGTCTAAGAGCAAGCAACACAATATTGATGTCGTGGTTGACCGTATTGTCATCAAGGAGGGCATCCGTAGCCGTCTCTTTGATTCCATTGAGGCTGCCCTTCGTATTGCAGAAGGTTATGTCATTATCGACACTATGGACGACTCTGAGTTGTTGTTCTCTGAGCATTATGCCTGTCCAGTTTGTGGCTTTACTGTTCCAGAGTTAGAGCCACGTCTCTTCTCATTCAATGCTCCTTTTGGTTCTTGTAGTGAGTGTGATGGCTTGGGCATCAAGCTGGAGGTGGATACTGATTTGGTGGTGCCAGATGCCAGCAAAACCTTACGTGAGGGAGCCTTGGCTCCTTGGAATCCTATCTCATCCAACTACTATCCAAACATGCTAGAGCAGGCTATGACAGCCTTTAGAGTGGATATGGATAAGCCTTTTGAGGACTTGTCAGAAGAGGATAAGAGCTTGATTCTCTATGGATCTGATGGTAAGGAATTCCATTTCCACTATGAAAATGAATTTGGTGGTGTGCGCGATATCGACATTCCTTTTGAGGGAGTTGTCACTAATATCAAGCGTCGCTATCATGAAACTAATAGTGATTACACACGCACTCAAATGCGCCTCTATATGAATGAATTGACCTGCGGAACTTGTCACGGTTACCGTCTCAATGACCAGGCCTTGTCTGTCCGTGTTGGTGGTGACCAAGGGCCGCATATCGGAGAAATTTCAGACCTGTCTATCGCAGACCACTTGGAGTTGGTGAGCCAGTTAACCTTGTCTGAAAATGAAGCCATCATTGCTCGTCCCATTCTCAAGGAAATCAAGGACCGTTTGACCTTCCTTAATAACGTGGGTCTTAACTATCTGACTCTGTCTCGTTCAGCAGGAACCCTTTCAGGTGGGGAAAGTCAGCGTATTCGTTTGGCAACCCAGATTGGTTCCAACCTATCAGGTGTCCTCTATATCTTGGATGAGCCGTCGATTGGTCTTCACCAGAGGGACAATGACCGCCTGATTGCCAGTCTGAAAAAGATGCGCGATTTGGGAAATACTCTCATCGTGGTAGAACACGACGAAGATACCATGCGTGAGGCGGATTACCTGATTGACGTTGGTCCCGGTGCCGGTGTTTTTGGTGGGGAGATTGTTGCTGCAGGAACTCCCAAACAGGTGGCTCGCAACAGTAAGTCTATCACAGGCCAGTACTTGTCGGGTAAACGTGCTATTCCAGTACCAGACGAGCGCCGTGTGGGAAATGGTCGCTTTATCGAAGTGACAGGTGCGCGTGAGAACAACCTGCAAAATATCACTGCTCGCTTCCCACTAGGGAAATTCATTGCGGTGACGGGAGTATCAGGTTCAGGGAAATCGACCTTAATCAACAGCATCCTCAAAAAAGCCATTGCTCAAAAACTCAACCGCAATTCAGACAAACCTGGTAAGTTTAAAACGATTACTGGGATTGAGCATGTAGATCGCTTGATTGATATTGACCAGAGCCCAATTGGACGAACGCCGAGATCCAACCCAGCTACCTATACAGGAGTTTTTGACGATATACGTGACCTCTTTGCTCAGACAAATGAAGCCAAGATTCGAGGCTACAAGAAGGGGCGTTTCAGTTTTAATGTCAAGGGAGGTCGCTGTGAAGCCTGCTCGGGTGACGGGATTATCAAGATTGAGATGCACTTCTTGCCGGATGTTTATGTGGCTTGTGAAGTCTGCCACGGGACTCGCTATAACAGTGAAACCCTAGAAGTCCACTACAAGGAAAAAAATATTTCGCAGGTCTTGGATATGACCGTCAACGATGCGGTGGAATTCTTCCAACACATTCCAAAAATTCAACGCAAACTTCAGACTATCAAGGATGTGGGGTTAGGCTATGTGACGCTAGGGCAACCAGCTACCACCCTTTCTGGGGGAGAAGCTCAGCGTATGAAGTTGGCTAGTGAACTCCATAAACGCTCGACAGGAAAATCTTTCTACATTCTGGATGAGCCGACGACAGGACTTCATACAGAGGATATCGCTCGCTTGCTTAAAGTTTTGGCTCGCTTTGTCGACGATGGCAACACAGTCCTTGTCATTGAGCACAATCTAGATGTTATTAAGACGGCAGACCATATCATTGACTTGGGATCTGAGGGCGGTGTCGGTGGTGGAACCATCATCGCAACAGGAACACCAGAAGAAGTAGCGGCCAATGAAGCCAGCTACACAGGACACTATTTGAAAGGAAAGTTACATCATGAATAAACGTGTACAAGCATTTCTTGCTAAAATGCAAGAAAAAGAACTAGATGGCATCATTATCAACAACCTTAAAAACGTCTACTACTTGACTGGTTTTTGGGGTTCAAATGGAACAGTCTTTATCAGTCGTGACCGTCAGGTTTTGGTAACAGACTCTCGCTATATCATTGCAGCCAAGCAAGAAACCAGTGGCTTTGAGATTGTGGCTGACCGTGATGAATTGGCTGTCATTGCAGGCATTGTTAAGGATATGGGCTTGTCTCGAATCGGTTTTGAGGATGAGATTTCAGTATCTTATTACCACCGTATGCAGGTAGCCTTTGAAGGAATTGACTTGCTTCCACAAACTCAGTTTGTTGAAGGTCTTCGAATGATTAAGGATGAGGCAGAGATTGCAGCGATTCGCAAGGCTTGTTCTATCTCAGACCAAGCTTTCCGCGATGCGCTTGACTTTATTAAGCCAGGAAAAACTGAAATTGAAATTGCCAACTTCCTTGACTTCCGTATGCGTGAGTTGGGAGCATCTGGCTTATCTTTTGACACTATTCTAGCTAGTGGTATCAACTCTTCCAAACCTCATGCTCATCCTATGCACAAACCAGTGGAACTAGGAGAAGCCGTTACTATGGACTTCGGTTGCCTTTATGACCACTATGTCAGTGATATGACCCGGACTATCTACTTGGGACACGTCAGTGATGAGCAGGCAGAGATTTACAATACGGTTCTCAAAGCCAACCAAGCCTTGATTGACCAAGCTAAGGCTGGCTTAGGTTTCCGTGACTTTGACAAAATTCCTCGTGATATTATCATTGAAGCAGGCTATGGCGACTACTTTACCCACGGTATCGGACACGGTATTGGGCTGGATATTCATGAAGAGCCTTACTTTAGCCAAACTTCTACAGAAACTATTAAGGCAGGTATGGCCTTGACCGATGAACCAGGTATCTACATCGAAGGCAAATATGGCGTTCGTATTGAGGATGATATCCTGATTACAGAGACAGGTTGTGAATTGTTGACCCTAGCTCCAAAAGAGTTGATAGTCATTTAGTTATTTGTCAAGAAAAAAGTACGAAAATGACGAAAAAAGTCAAAAAAATTTAAAAATAGGTCGCAAGTCGGATGTTTTTTATGGTATAATAGACTAAACTGATAGTAACATGTAGCGAAAGGGGTAGGTACATGATTAAAATTTATACAGTCTCAAGTTGTACTAGCTGTAAAAAAGCAAAAACCTGGCTCAATGCCCACCAGTTAAGTTATAAAGAACAAAACCTTGGTAAAGAAGGAATTACGAGAGAAGAATTACTGGATATTCTAACCAAAACAGATAACGGAATAGCCAGCATCGTTTCATCTAAAAATCGCTATGCCAAAGCCCTTGGAGTGGATATTGAAGATTTGAGTGTCAACGAAGTCCTCAATCTGATTATGGAAACACCGAGAATTTTAAAGAGCCCAATCCTTGTAGATGAAAAACGCCTGCAAGTTGGCTATAAGGAAGATGATATTCGTGCCTTCCTACCACGCTCTGTCCGTAATGTAGAAAATGCAGAAGCACGTTTGCGTGCAGCTCTATAAACATCAAGGCTGGGAGCAACTCCCAGTCTTATTTTAATTTCAAAAAGAAAGAAGAAAGAAATGAAAAAAATAGTTCTTGTTAGTCTGGCTTTCCTTTTTGTCCTGGTTGGTTGCGGACAGAAAAAAGAAACTGGACCAGCTACAAAAACAGAAAATGATACGCTTCAGTCGGCATTGCCAGTTATTGAAAATGCCGAGAAGAATACAGTTGTGACCAAGACTTTGGTCTTGCCAAAGTCAGATGATGGTAGCCAGCAAACCCAAACCATTACTTACAAAGACAAGACTTTTTTGAGCTTAAGCATTCAACAAAAGCGTCCAGTCTCTGATGAGTTGAAAACTTATATTGACCAACATGGAGTGGAAGAAACTCAAAAAGCTCTTCTCGAGGCAGAGGAGAAGGATGAGGCCATCATAGAAGCTCGTAAATTAGCAGGATTTAAGCTTGAAACTAAACTATTGAGTGCAACCGAACTTCAAACAACGACTAGTTTTGATTTTCAAGTTTTGGATGTCAAGAAGGCTTCTCAGTTAGAATATTTGAAGAACATTGGTTTAGAAAGTCTCTTGAAGAATGAACCAAGCAAATATATTTCAGACAGATTGGCAAATGGCGCGACAGAACAATAGAAAATCCAAATAAATAGACTACCTGAATTGTAGAACGTAAGGAATTATGCTATAATGGTACTATTCTAAGGAAAGAGGGTGTTAGAATGGGATTTACTGAAGAAACAGTACGTTTTAAATTGGACGATTCCAATAAAAAAGAAATTAGCGAAACTCTGACTGATGTTTATGCTTCGTTGAACGATAAGGGCTACAACCCAATCAACCAAATCGTAGGTTACGTATTGAGTGGAGACCCTGCCTACGTTCCTCGTTATAATAATGCACGAAATCAAATCCGTAAGTATGAGCGTGATGAAATCGTTGAGGAATTGGTCCGCTACTACCTTAAAGGACAAGGAGTCGATCTATAACCTATGAGAATTATGGGATTGGACGTCGGTTCAAAAACGGTAGGGGTGGCTATTAGCGATCCGCTTGGTTTTACAGCTCAAGGACTTGAAATCATCCAAATCAATGAGGAGCAAGGTCAATTTGGTTTTGACCGCGTTAAAGAGTTGGTTGATACTTACAAGGTGGAACGATTTGTAGTGGGCTTGCCTAAAAACATGAACAATACAAGTGGACCGCGTGTGGAAGCTAGTCAAGCCTACGGAGCAAAGTTAGAAGAGCTTTTTGATTTACCAGTAGACTATCAAGATGAACGCTTGACAACAGTCGCCGCAGAGCGCATGTTGATTGAGCAAGCAGATATTAGCCGTAACAAGCGCAAGAAAGTCATTGATAAGTTAGCAGCTCAGCTGATTTTACAAAATTATTTAGATAGAAAATTTTAATACAAAGGAGAGGCTATGTCACACGATCATAACCACGACCACGAAGAACGTGAATTAATTACACTAGTAGATGAGCAGGGAAATGAAACCTTGTTTGAAATCCTTTTGACCATTGATGGAAAAGAAGAATTTGGTAAAAACTATGTTCTTCTAGTACCAGTTAACGCAGAAGAAGACGAAGACGGACAAGTTGAAATCCAAGCTTACTCATTCATCGAAAACGAAGATGGAACAGAAGGCGAATTGCAACCAATCCCAGAAGACTCAGAAGACGAATGGAACATGATTGAAGAAGTCTTCAACAGCTTTATGGAGGAGTAAAAATGTTCAGTGAACATTTTTACCCCAGTTCCTTTAAATAAGAGAGAACTGGTAAGTCCGGGGGATGTTTTTAGCCTGACGCTAAAAATAAAAACCGTCAGTAAGTCTGGGAGACTGTATCAGCCCAACTCCTAGAAATTAGAAGAGTTGAAATATTTGGGGAGAATTTTACCCCACGTTAATATCCATAGTTGCTAGTGATTAGCTAACCAGGTAAGAGGTCGGGACGAAAATCCTGACCTCATTTTTGTTATCTACGGAATTTTGCTAGATAATTGATTAGACTTTTGTCAAGGAGATGTATATGTTTGAAGTAGAAGAATGGCTCCATAGTCGGATTGGTTTGAATTTTCGATCAGGTTTAGGCCGAATGCAGCAAGCGGTGGATTTGTTAGGGAATCCCGAGAAGTCTTATCCTATTATCCATGTAACCGGGACTAATGGGAAAGGTTCTACCATTGCTTTCATGAGGGAGTTATTTATGGGGCATGGCAAAAAAGTTGCGACCTTTACCTCCCCTCATATCATCTCCATCAATGACCGAATCTGCATTAATGGACAATCTATAGCAGACGCTGATTTTATCCGTTTAGCTGAGCAGATCAAGGAGATGGAAAAAACACTTCTGCAAACCCATGATCAGTTGTCCTTTTTTGAATTGCTGACCTTGATTGCTTTTCTCTATTTTAGGGAGCAAGAGGTGGATTTGGTTTTATTAGAAGTGGGAATTGGCGGCTTACTTGACACGACCAATGTGGTAACTGGAGAGATTGCTGTCATCACCTCCATCGGACTTGACCATCAGGAGACTCTGGGTGACAGTATAGCAGCAATTGCAGAGCAGAAAGCTGGTATTTTTAAGGCTGGTAAAAAGGCAGTGATTGCTAAGTTGCCTTCAGAAGCTAGGCTTGTTTGTCAGAAAAAAGCAGACTCTTTAGCTGTTGACCTTTATCAGGCAGGCCAAGATTTTTCAATGCTGAATGGGGATTTTTCAAGCTCTTTGGCTAACCTTTCACAGTTGAAAATAGATTTAGAAGGAGCTTATCAGCAGGAAAATGCGGCCTTGGCGTTGCAAACGTTTCTTCTTTTTATGATGGAAGGAAAGGAAGTTGTTGATGAGCAGGTTGTAAGACAGGCTTTGGAGAAGACCCATTGGGCTGGTCGCTTGGAGCGTATTCGTCCTCAAATTTACTTGGACGGTGCTCATAACCTCCCTGCCTTGACTCGCTTGGTTGAATTTATTAAAGAAAAAGAGCAGGAAGGATATCGTCCTCAAATCCTATTTGGAGCCTTGAAACGGAAGGATTATCAAGGGATGTTGGCTTATCTGACTGAAAAATTGCCTCAGGTGGAACTCAAGGTGACCGGCTTTGACTATCAAGGTTCTTTGGATGAAACAGATGTAACAGGTTACGATATAGTTCCTTCTTACCGAGAATTTATTAGCAATTTTGAAGCAAGAGCAGATGCCCAGGATTTGTTGTTCGTTACAGGGTCTCTCTATTTTATCTCAGAAGTACGGGGCTATCTACTGGGGCATGAGCAGATGAATTGACCTCCTTTTTTGAACTTGTTATACTAGGGAAACTACTAGTTAGAAGGAAAAAATTCTGTAAATTGGTAGCAGAAAGGAAATTCATCATGAAATTAAAAAGATTCACACTTTCTCTTGCTTCTCTAGCAAGTCTTAGTCTCTTAGTAGCTTGTTCACAAAGAGTTCAACAAGTTCAACAACCAGCAACTCACTCGCAAACACAACAAACACAACAAACTCAGCAATCACAACCTGCTGCTTCATCTTCGGCAGAAAATTCAAACCAGACAGCAACAAGTTCTTCACAAAATGCGCCTGAGGCTCAACCAACCAATATTGATGGAACTTATACCGGTCAGGACGAAGGAGACCGTATCACTTTAGTGGTAACTGGAACAACTGGTACATGGACACAGGTGGAAACTGATGGGGAACAAGAAATCAAGCAGGTTAGCTTTGATGCCGCTAATCAACGCATGATTATTGGGGATGATGTCAAGATTTATGCAATCAATGGAAATCAGATGATTATCGACGATATGGATAGAGAAGCGTCTGATCGCATTGTTTTATCTAAGTAAAGCTTATTTATCAAAATTTCGATAAGATGAAAGATATTTGATGTATTACTCGATAAAAGTTAGATAAATCATACACATAAAGGAATGGGTCATATACGAGATCCATTCCTTTTCTTTAAATATAAGTTCCACTTTTAGGAGTGGTACACTTTTTGAGTAGTTCTTTTTTTAAAAATTTGTTATGCTAGATTTATGAAGAGAATCAAAATCGACGTGGTAGTACTCCCTTTAAGTGGACATCTCTTCCCAACCCTGAATTTACTCGCACCTTTGTTGAAGGATCCTTTGTATGATATTCGATTATTCACAGGACCGCAACGAAAAGCTGTCGCAGAGGAGATGGGATACCAGGTGTTTCCCATTTTAGAAAATTCTGTAGATGAGTTTGAGCGTGTAGCTAACAATGAAGGGCAGCTAAATCTTATTTCTGCTTATCGGCAGTTGTCAGCTAGTCTTGATTTGATCGATGTGGTGTCTTACCAACTAGTGCAAGAGTGGCAGAAAAATCGACCAGATATTGTTATTGCGGATTTTATAACCCTCTCTGGAGGACTTGTAGCGGAACAGTTGGGAATTCCTTGGATAACAACCATGGCGACACAGTTTGCTATTGAAACGACAGATGGACCGCCTTGTTTCTTTGGAGGAATGGGCAGTCCAAAGAATCCTTTCCAATCTACTCAGCAATGGTTAGGAAGAAAAGTGACTCGTTTAGGGAAACGAATCGTAACCTTTTTATTGAGAGAACGCTTGAAGCGTTATGATTTTAAACTCTACAATCAAAAAAATCAAGAAACTATTTATTCGCCCTATTCCATCTTGGGAATTGGAATGAAAGAGTTGGAGCTGAAAAGTGGTTTTCCAGAGCACTACCTTTGGGTGGGGCCTTTTGGGTCTTCGATTGAGAGGGCAGAGAATTATCCCCTCGATTTGTCTCCCTATGCAGGTTATAAAAAAGTCCTCGTATCCTGTGGGACTCAGCTAACATGGGCCAAAGACAACCTCCTCTACCAGACACAACAATTAGCCAAAGCCCATCCGGACTGTCACTTCTTTGTAACTCTGGGGTTCGGTGGACAAGGCTTCCAATGTGAGGAGCTCATGGACAATGTTTCTGTGGTATCCTATCTTCCCTATAAGGAATATATCCCTCAGATGGACTATGTGATTCATCATGGTGGTGCGGGTATTTTTTACCAATGTATTATCTATGGCAAGCCTGCCTTAATTCTCCCTCATGACTATGATCAGTATGACTATGCGGTTCGTGGATTAGAGGCAGGGATTGCCTTGACTGCTAAACGAGAGGATACGGAAGTGATTGGACGCGCTTTTGATGAACTATTGGCTAGAGATGACTGGTCAGACTTGAACAAACTCAGTCGTGTAGCTCAAGACTATCAGCCAACAGAAATCCTCAAGAATGAAATATATCGACTCTTGGGGGACAAGGAGAAATAAAACATGAAGAAAGTATTGGTAACAGGTGCTACGGGCTTTTTAGGTAAGTATGTTGTTGAAGAGCTCAGTCAGCATGGCTATCAGGTACGAGCTTTTGGACGTAATCGCAAGGTTGGTCAGTCTTTAGAGAACTCCTCTGTGGCATTTATCCAGGGAGATTTGACCAAGCAAGAAGACCTGACTCAGGCTTGTCAGAGTATGGACATGGTTGTGCATGCTGGAGCTCTTTCTACCGTCTGGGGACCTTGGGAAGATTTCTACCAGACAAATGTCTTAGGGACCAAGTATGTTTTGGATGCTTGTCGAGAGGCTGGTATTCAGCGTTTGGTTTATGTGTCCTCGCCTAGCATCTATGCTGCTCCTAGAGATCAGATAGCTATCAAAGAAAGCGCTGCGCCTCAGGAAAATAATCTGAACAACTACATTCGTAGTAAAATAGCTTCGGAGAAGCTGTTTAAGGATTATCCTGATGTTCCGAGTATGATCTTACGACCTCGTGGGCTTTTTGGGATTGGGGATACCAGTATTTTGCCTCGGGTTCTTAAACTCAGTCAGAAGATTGGTATTCCCTTGATAGGGGATGGCCGTCAGCTGATGGACATGACCTGTGTGGAAAATGTCGCTCTAGCCATTCGCTTGGCTCTAGAGGCTCCTCAAGCTAGTGGCGAAGTCTATAATATTACCAATGGGGAACCAAGAGCCTTTAAGGATCTGATAGAAGAAACCTTGAGAGGGCTTGGCTATCCGATAACATACAGAAAAGTGCCGGTTCCTCTTCTTTCAGTTATTGCAAGTAGTTTAGAGTTTCTGTATAAGATTTTGAAACTCAAAGGTGAGCCGGTTCTAACACGCTATACCTATTACTTGCTGAGGTATAGCCAGACGCTGGACATCAGCAAGGCGGAGCGAGACTTGGGCTATCGTCCTCAAATCAGTATTTCGGAAGGGATTGAACAATATGTCAAAGATTATAGAAAGCATTGATTATTTCCCAGCAGGATATTGCACGAGTTATACAGGTTTGCTATTTAAGGGAATCAAGAATAAAAAGATGACCTTTCCAGCCGGGGTTTTTCTTATCAAACATAGGGAGAAGGGATATCTCCTCTATGATACGGGCTACCATTACGATATTAGGACTCAGATTCGTTATGGTTTCTATCGTTTGGGAACACCTGTTCAAATGACGGAGAAGGACCAGATTTCATATTTGCTGAAAGCTAAGGGAATTAAACCGGAAGAAATTAATTATATCATCCTATCCCACCTGCATCCAGATCATTTGGGAGGGGCTAGCTTCTTCCCTCATGCAACTTTTATCTTGACTCAGGAAGTGTATGATGTTTACAAGAAACCGACACTGAAAGACTTGATTTTCAAGGAGTTTTTGCCAGCTTCTTTTGAAAAAAATCTAATCATTATCAGAGCTGACCAGCAAGATTCAACCTTTCCCTATCGTCCGACTAGTGACCTTTTTGGAGATGGAAGTATCCTAGTAGCTTCTGTTGATGGGCATGCAAGGGGGCAAGCTTGTCTGTACCTTCCAGACTTTAATCTCCTTATCGCAGCAGACCTCTGTTGGGGAATTGACCTTTTGCCTTACACCAAGCAGATGCTCCTGATTCCTTCCTTGGTTCAGGACAATAAGGCAGACTATATCAAGGGGACAGAGTTTTTGGAGGAAGTCTTGAGAGATGGTATTGAAGTAGTTGTTAGCCATGACCCTGTAGAAAGGATAGAACGTATCATATATGAAAAAAGGAACCTTTCTTAAAACCTTTATCCAAACTCGCTGGCTTCATAACTTCAAATCTCGAGAAGCTGTAGAGAACTATCAGAAAAAGCAATTAGCTAACTATATGAACTTTTTAAAGCGAGAGTCGCCCTACTTTAAAAATGGGGTTCCTAGTGACTTTGACCATATGGACAAGGCTTTTATGATGGAGCGTTTCAACGAGCTTAACACCCAAGGGGTAGATCGGGATGAAGCCTTGGCCTTGGCTATTGAAAGTGAAAAGACTCGTGATTTCACTAAACTCAAAGGCGATGTGGCAGTCGGACTGTCTTCAGGGACATCTGGACATCGGGGGCTTTTTATCACAACGGAGAAAGAGCGAAGTATGTGGGCAGCAGCTATCTTAGCTAAGATGTTACCCAAGGGCCAGCTGTTTGGACACCGAATCGCCTTTTTCCTGAGAGCTGATAATGAACTCTATCAGACCATCAATACGGCACTTATTCGTTTGGAGTATTTTGATATTTTTAAACATACAGATGACCATATCGAGCGACTGAATAACTACCAGCCGACGATTGTTGTGGCACCAGCCTCTATGTTGATTGAATTGAGTAAGCGTCTCAAGGCTGGGGAGTTAGCTATTCATCCACAAAAAATAGTTTCTGTGGCAGAAATCTTGGAAGATAGTGATAGGGAACGCATCGCAAAAGCCTTTTCTCTATCCATTATTGACCAGGTTTATCAGGCGACCGAAGGCTTCCTAGCTTGCACTTGCTCGGTTGGCAATCTGCATCTCAACGAAGATATTATCTTTGTGGAAAAGCAGTATCTGGATGAACGCCGTTTTTATCCAGTGATTACGGACTTTAAACGAAGTAGTCAGCCTGTTTATTGCTACCAGCTCAATGATATCTTGGTTGAGAATCCGAAGCCTTGTCCGTGTGGCTCCTGCTATACACGAATTGACAAGGTCGAAGGACGCTCTGACGACATCTTCTATTTCGATGGACTGGATGGGGGACAGGTGACCATCTATCCAGACTTTATCAGACGTTGCATCCTCTTTGTGGAGAATATAGGAGATTACCACGTCAAACAACACTCCGAGAAACTAGTGGAAGTTGGTCTAAGCCGGCGAGATGAGGATGTGGAGACAGCTATTCGACAACAGTTCCAACTCTTGGCCCAGCAAAGGCAGTTTATAGTTCCTGAAATCCAATTTTCAGATTATCACTGGAATACAAGTCGTAAACTCAAACGTATCCAACGTTTATGAAAGGAAAACAGATAATGACAGAAGTAAAAAGACATATAGAAATCGTAGGTTACGGTGTCTGCCTTCCAAAGAATACTGTCCAATTCAAAGATCAAACACGTTACCGTGTAGTAGAAAATGAAGAAACACAACTAGATTTAGCAGAAGTGGCTATTCAGAGTGCACTTGAAAAAGCAAATTTAAAAATCGAGGATATTGATTGTCTGGTTTCGGCTAGTGCTGTTGGAGTCCAGCCTATTCCCTGTACAGCAGCATTGATTCATGAGCGTGTAGCTAAGGGATTCTCAATTCCAGCTATGGATATCAATACAACCTGTACCAGCTTTATTTCTGCTCTATCGACTATATCCCACTTGATCGAGGCGGGCGAATACAAACGTGTCTTGATTGTATCCAGTGAGGTTGGAAGTTTAGGGCTTAATCCCAAGCAAAAAGAAAGTTTTGAACTCTTTAGTGATGGGGCAGTAGCCTTTATTTTCCAAAAAAGCCATCAGGAAAAAGGGATCATTGCTAGTCTCCAACGTACTTGGTCAGAAGGAGCTCACGATACGGAAATTCGTGGAGGTCTGACCTCTTTTCAACCAAAAGAGTACTCTGAAGCGACTAAGACCAACTATATGTTTGACATGAAGGGTAAGAAAATTCTCCTCTTGTCTGCTCGTAAAATTCCAATCATGTTTGAAGAGTTTCAAGAAAAAACGCAGCTAGCATTGTCAGATGTGGACTATATCATTCCCCATCAAGCAAGTCGTGCTCTTCCTTTGGTTATGGAAAAACTAGGTGTTACGGAGGAAAAATATCTCAATCTCGTCACTGACTATGGAAATATGGTGTCAGTCTCTGTACCGTTTGGCTTGGCTTATTCATTAGATAAAGGGCTGGTCAAGGAGGGAGATGTCATCTATCTTATGGGAACTGCAGCCGGTATGACGGTCAATATGTTGGCTCTCAAACTGTAATACGCATATGAAAGCATAATGGTTGAAACTTTAGCAAGAGTAAATTGTTGCCATCTAGCTGTTAACTGATGTATACTAGTGGAAGCAACTATTAAGTAGGTGGTTAGGGGGAAGGTTAAAAGAAAGGGGATGTATGAAATATAGAAAATTTCAATTATTAATGTCCAAGTATGGCTTTAGTCTTTCGATTATGCTGCTTGAACTGTGTCTTGTTTTTGGTCTCTTTCTCTATTTAGGGCGCATGGCCCCTATTCTATGGGTAATTGTCTTAATTTTTATGAGTATGGCGACTATTGTCGCAATTGTCAATCGCTCAATGGCGCCTGAAAGCAAAGTAATGTGGTTAGTGGTAACTTTTGTTCCTGTCATCGGCCCCTTGCTCTATCTGATGTTTGGTGAAAGGCGATTGTCCAAAAAAGAAATCAAGCAGTTGGATAGACTTGGTTCTATGCATTTTCGGGAGGATAACAGTAAAGCTCTCCGCCAGAAATTGAAGGAAGATGATAAGGCGGCTTACGGAGTTATTAAATCTTTGTTGAGTATGGATAGCAATGCCGATGTATATGATCGAACGGACTCACTATTCTTTCCTTCAGGTGAAAGCATGTGGCAACATATGCTGGAAGATCTCAAGAAAGCTGAGAAATTTATCTTTCTAGAGTATTATATTGTCGAAGAAGGTCTGATGTGGAATAGCATACTAGATATACTAGAGCAAAAGGCAGCTCAGGGTGTAGAGATCAAGATGCTCTATGATGATATCGGCTGTATGGCGACTTTACCCGGAGACTACACTATTCAGCTTCGTAGTCGAGGAATTGAAGCCCATAAGTTTAACAAGGTGATTCCTCGTTTGACGGTGGCTTACAACAATCGGGACCATCGTAAAATCCTTGTCATAGATGGTCAGGTAGCCTATACAGGAGGCATTAACTTAGCCGATGAGTACATCAATCATGTAGAACGTTTTGGCTACTGGAAGGATAGTGGGATTCGCATAGATGGCCCTGGTGTCAAGGCTCTAACCCGTCTCTTTTTGATGACTTGGTACATCAATCGTGGGGAAATCAGTGATTTTGATCAGTATCACTTGGAAAATCAACCTCGTTCTGGCCAAGGGCTCTGCATTCCTTACGGTAGTGGACCCAAGCCCATCTTCCGTACTCAGGTAGGGAAAAAAGTTTATCAAAGTTTGATTAATCAGGCTACTGATTCAGTCTATATCACAACGCCCTATTTGATTATTGACTATGATTTAACAGAGAGTATTAAAAATGCAGCCATGAGGGGTGTTGATGTCCGTATCGTGACACCTTTCATTCCGGATAAAAAATTAATTCAACTCATCACAAGAGGGGCCTATCCAGATCTTTTATCAGCAGGAGTCAGGATTTTTGAGTATAGTCCTGGCTTTATCCACAGTAAACAAATCATAGTGGATAAGGACTTTGCTGCAGTTGGAACCATTAATTTAGATTATAGAAGTTTGCTTCATCACTATGAAGATGCAGTTTTGCTATATAAAACGGCATCAATCACAGAGATTCAAAAAGATTTTGAGGAGATTTTTTCAGTATCGCAAGAAATTTTCCCTCATACGATAAAAAATAGCTGGTATCAAAAATTGATTAAGGAAATTGCCCAGTTATTTGCCCCAATCTTATAAGAAATCTAGGACTTAGGATACAACCCAGTCCTATTTTTCTTGCCTTTTACGAATAAGAAGATATAGGAGGAACGATGCTGACTCAGAAAGAATTGGATTATATCATGTCATTTAAACAGACGCATTTACACCGATTTCGGGAAATTGAAACCTTTGTGAAACTATGCAAAAAATCACTCAAACAGCCATCGCAAGCTGACAATTTTAGGTCTTTTTGATATACTAAGACAGATAAATTGAATAGGAGAAACGACATGGCTGTATATGGCAGAATCGAAGAAGTATCCGAAACGATACAGAGTAATGAAATTGAAAATAGACTGGATAGGAACCTTGAATCTCATGTAGAAAAAGAAGAACAGGTAGCTTTTCCATTTTTCAGACTCATCATTGGAAGTACGATTGCAACGGTTTTTTCTGTGGTGCTACCTTTACTTTTAGATATGGTAAGTCCCTCTCAGGCGCAGGATTTGTATATAGGGTGGGCTTTACATCAGGGAGGACAGCTCTACAGTAGCTATTATGCTAGTCACGGTCTTCTTTATTACTTGCCACTTTATATTACCCAAGGAGGCATTCTTTTTGCCTTGGTAGAATGGCTAGCTCTCTTAGGAGGAGGTTACTTCCTCTTTTCTTCAACTGACTATCTGACGGGACAAAGGGAACAAGCCAAGCAACTCCTAACCATATTTTATATTTTGGTATCCGGTCTCGGTTTTGGAGGAGGCTATGCTACGATCTTAGCTCTGCCATTCCTGTTTGCAGGATTTTCGTTCATAGCAGCTTATCTATCAAATCCTAACCATGACAAGGGATTTCTACGTCTGGGGATTTTCTTGGCCCTATCATTTTTTATAGAGCCTCTTACAAGTCTTCTCTTTATTGCAGTAGTAACGATCGGTTTATTTGTCTTTAATGTTGGGCATGGTCGACTTGCTCATGGAGTTTATCAGTTTTTTGCAGCGGCACTTGGTTTTTCTCTCATCTTTTATCCAGTAGGCTACTATGTGCTTACTTCAGGTAGTTTTGGAGGAGCTATGGGAAGTCTTTTATATCCGATTGATTCCCTTCAGGTCTTTACGAATCCTCAACTAATGGATAATGTTGTATTCTATGGTTTGTTGACCTTTGGTTTAGGAGCTCTCTTCCTTGTTTTTCTAGGATTGTTCCAATCAAAGGCATCAAGATTGTATGTTATTTCAGTGCCAGCTAGTTTTGCTTTCTTATTTGTATTAGCTTTGTTGCTTTTTTCTCAAGAATCTCTTCACGGTTCGCGTTTGATTCTAATCATTCCATTTTTACTCCTTCTTTTGATGACCAGTATTCGTGGGAAACATTCAGCTAGGGGAGCTCGCCGTAGTAGAAGAGAAGAAGTTCCTACTTTATGGAAAAAATTCATGAAAGGGAATCTCTACTTACCGATCCTAGTGGTGGTTTATCTGATTGCAATTCCTTTTGTAGCTCGTTTTGTCTTGCATCCAGCTTCTTATAGAGAACAACATCAAGTGGTAGATAGAGTCAAACAAGAGACGAGTGATGGTGACCAAATCTATATTTGGGATTCACATGTTCAGATGTATAAAGAAAGCCAGCGTTTGTCTGGATCCATGTTCCCATCACCTCTTCTTTACACGAGTACAGAAGAGAATAAAACTAGTTTAATCAATGACTTGAAAGAAAACAAACCTAAGGTGATTGTGGTGAATGATAAGGTAGCAGTCTGGTCTGAAGTGGAAACAATTTTGAAAGAAAATTACCAACAAGTAAAGACTGATTACTCAGAGTTTAAAATCTATAAAATTAAATAACCGAATCAATATCTTGTGGATTTTTAAAAATTTTAGGATTTTTAACACAAGATATTGATTTTTCTTTTTAGAGTGGTATAATACTTTTTAGATATCACATTTTAGAAAAGAGCATGAATATGATTGCACTAGAAGAAAAAATTACAATTTTGCCAACCCTCTTCGTTGAAAAACGAGATGGGAGACGTGTTGTATTTGATGTGGACAAGATTGACAAGGCTCTCCACAAGGCTGCTGACAAGGTTATGGACGTGACACCCTTAGTTGAAAAGCGCCTAAATGCTCTGACCGAGCGAATTGTCACAGAAATTCATAGTCGTTTTCCACAGGGGGTTAAGATTTACGAAATTCAAAATATCGTGGAACATGAATTGCTTGAAGCCAAAGAATATGCGCTGGCTGAGGAGTATATTACTTATCGGACACAAAGGGATTTTGAGCGCTCAAAAGCGACGGATATCAACTTTAGTATCCATAAACTTCTAAATAAAGATCAAGCAGTTGTCAATGAAAATGCTAATAAAGACAGCGATGTCTTTAATACCCAGCGTGATTTGACAGCAGGCATTGTTGGGAAGTCAATCGGATTGCAAATGCTTCCTAAGCATGTAGCCAATGCCCACCAAAAAGGGGATATCCACTATCACGATTTGGACTACAGTCCCTATACACCGATGACCAACTGCTGTTTGATTGATTTTAAAGGTATGTTGGAAAATGGTTTTAAGATTGGAAATGCAGAGGTAGAAAGTCCCAAGTCTATCCAGACTGCGACAGCTCAGATTTCCCAAATCATTGCCAACGTTGCTTCAAGTCAGTACGGGGGATGTTCAGCTGACCGTATCGATGAAGTCTTGGCACCTTACGCAGAGAAGAATTATCAAAAACACCTCAAAGATGCAGAAGAGTGGGTTTTGCCTGAAAAACGGGAAGATTACGCTTGGAAGAAAACTCAAAAAGACATCTACGATGCCATGCAATCTCTCGAGTATGAAATCAATACTCTCTTCACTTCAAATGGACAAACACCTTTTACTTCACTAGGTTTTGGTCTAGGAACCAATCGTTTTGAGCGTGAAATTCAAAAGGCAATTTTAAACATTCGCATCAAGGGTCTTGGTTCGGAGCATCGTACGGCTATCTTTCCTAAACTCATCTTTACGCTAAAAAGAGGACTCAATTTAGAGGAAGGAACTCCAAACTACGACATCAAGCAGTTGGCTCTAGAGTGTGCAACCAAGCGGATGTATCCAGACGTCTTGTCTTATGATAAGATTGTTGACTTAACAGGATCCTTCAAGGTGCCTATGGGATGCCGTTCGTTCCTCCAAGGATGGAAGGATGAAAATGGTGTCGAGGTCAATTCAGGTCGGATGAATCTAGGTGTTGTGACAGTTAATCTGCCTCGTATCGCTCTTGAGTCTGAGGGCGACATGAATAAGTTCTGGGAAATATTCAACGAGCGAATGAACATTGCGGAAGATGCTCTGGTTTATCGTGTCGAACGAACCAAGGAAGCAACACCAGCAAATGCTCCTATCCTGTATCAATACGGTGCTTTTGGTCATCGTCTAGGTAAAGAAGAAAGTGTTGACCAGCTCTTTAAGAATCGTCGTGCGACAGTTTCACTAGGCTATATCGGTTTGTACGAAGTGGCAACTGTCTTCTTTGGAAATAGCTGGGAAAGTAATCCAGATGCTAAGGAATTCACGCTAGACATCATTCGCGATATGAAACGCCGTGTAGAAGAGTGGTCAGATCAATATGGCTATCATTTCTCTATCTACTCAACACCATCTGAAAGTTTGACAGATCGTTTCTGCCGACTAGATACAGAGAAGTTTGGTTCTATTCCTGATATTACAGATAAGGAATACTACACCAACTCTTTCCACTACGATGTTCGTAAAAATCCAACACCGTTTGAAAAACTGGATTTTGAAAAAATCTATCCAGAAGCAGGTGCGTCGGGTGGTTTCATCCATTATTGTGAGTATCCAGTTCTCCAGCAAAATCCAAAGGCCTTGGAAGCTGTCTGGGACTATGCCTATGACCGTGTCGGCTATCTAGGGACCAATACACCAATTGACCGTTGCTACAAGTGTGATTTTGAAGGGGATTTTGAACCAACTGAGAGGGGCTTTGCTTGTCCTAACTGTGGCAATAGCGACCCTAAAACAGTAGACGTTGTTAAACGGACTTGTGGCTATTTAGGCAATCCTCAAGCGAGACCTATGGTCAATGGACGTCACAAGGAAATCGCAGCGCGTGTCAAACACATGAATGGCTCAACGATTAAAATAGCTGGTCATCAAGTAACCAATTAGAAAGAAATGAGATGGGAAAATATCAATTAGACGATAAGGGGCGCGCACAAGTGACCCGTTATCACGAGAAACACTCTAAAGGTGGAGCTGGTAAGAAAGAACGTTTGCTCAACCTCAGAGAACAATTTTTAAACAAGAACAAGAAAAAATAAAAGTGAGAGTCAACTCTCGCTTTTCTCTTAGTGGGAGGTAAGGATGGAACTACGCAGACCAAGATTAGCAGATAAAGAAACAGTTTTAGAGATGATGGCAGAGTTTGAAAAGAGCCAATCAGCCCATGACGGAGGATTTTGGGATACAGAGAACTTTGTGTATGAAGAATGGTTGGAAACAAATAAGCAAAAAGAAATGGGAATAAACTTGCCTGAAAATCGTGTTCCTTCTATTCAATTTGTATCATTTGATGATGTAGGTCCTGCTCTAGGATTTTTGAATCTGCGATTGAGACTGAATGAGGGTTTATTGAATTATGCTGGCCACATTGGCTACTCCATTCGTCCATCAGAAAGAGGCAAAGGTTATGCTAAAGAGACTCTCCGTCAGGGCTTGCAAGTTGCTAAGGAAAAGAACATCAAGAGAACTCTTGTGACCTGTAGCGTGAATAATCCTGCTAGCAGAGCAGTCATTCTAGCAAATGGTGGGCTCCTTGAAGATGTTCGTAATGGAGTTGAGCGTTATTGGATAGAGGTAGCGAATGAATAATCCAAAACCACAAGAATGGAAAAGCGAGGATCTCAGTCAAGGGCGTATTATTGATTACAAGGCCTTCAACTTTGTAGATGGAGAGGGTGTGCGTAACTCTCTCTATGTATCAGGCTGTATGTTTCACTGCGAGGGTTGTTATAATGTTGCCACTTGGTCTTTCAATGCAGGAATTCCCTACACAGCAGAATTAGAAGAACAGATTATGGCAGACCTTGCCCAACCCTATGTTCAGGGATTGACCTTGCTGGGAGGGGAGCCTTTTCTCAATACTGGCATTCTTTTGCCACTCGTGAAGCGTATTCGGAAGGAATTGCCAGACAAGGACATCTGGTCTTGGACGGGCTATACATGGGAAGAAATGATGTTGGAAACTCCAGATAAACTGGAACTCTTATCATTGATTGACATTCTTGTCGATGGACGATACGACCGAACTAAGAGAAATCTCATGCTCCAGTTTCGAGGCTCGTCCAATCAACGAATTATCGATGTGCAAAAATCTCTCAAAAGTGGGCAAGTAGTGATTTGGGACAAACTCAATGATGGAAAAGAAAGCTATGAACAGGTGAAGAGAGATTAACTTTCTTCTATAAAAATAGTTAAATAAATGACCTATAAAAAAAGAAAACAGTTTCATTGTAAAAAAACAAAAAAACAGCAACAAATCCCTTGCAATCGCAGGGGCTTTGTGTTATTCTATTATGGTGCTGTAAATTACAGCCTTAGCTTTGATGCAAGAGGTTGCGACACGCTCGGTTGCATTGCCACGCAACACCGCGTCGGTTTTCTTGTGGAGCTAGCCTATTATCTTAAATAGACGAAAAGGAGAAAAAGATGGCAAACAAAAAAATCCGTATCCGTTTGAAAGCTTACGAACACCGTACGCTTGACACAGCGGCTGCAAAAATCGTAGAATCAGCTACTCGTACAGGTGCACAAGTTGCGGGTCCAATCCCACTTCCAACTGAACGTAGCCTCTACACAATCATTCGTGCGACTCACAAATACAAAGACTCTCGCGAACAATTTGAAATGCGTACACACAAACGTTTGATTGATATCGTTAACCCAACTCAAAAAACAGTTGATGCGTTGATGAAATTGGATCTTCCAAGTGGTGTAAACGTAGAAATCAAACTTTAATCTAAAGCTTGATACCTTGAGCATAAAAAACGCTCGTTAAAAACTTTTTGAATAAAAAATATAGAAAAGGAACTATTTTCTCATGACAAAAGGAATCTTAGGGAAAAAAGTGGGAATGACTCAAATCTTCACTGAAGCTGGCGAATTGATCCCTGTAACAGTTATTGAAGCAACTCCAAACGTTGTTCTTCAAGTTAAAACTGTTGAAACAGACGGATACAACGCTATCCAAGTTGGTTTCGATGACAAACGCGAAGTATTGAGCAACAAACCTGCTAAAGGACATGTAGCGAAAGCTAACACGGCTCCTAAGCGCTTCATTCGTGAATTCAAAAACGTTGAAGGCTTGGAAGTTGGTGCTGAAATCACAGTTGAAACATTCGCAGCTGGAGACGTTGTTGACGTAACTGGTACTTCTAAAGGTAAAGGTTTCCAAGGTGTTATCAAGCGCCACGGACAATCACGTGGACCAATGGCTCACGGTTCTCGTTACCACCGTCGTCCAGGTTCTATGGGACCTGTTGCACCTAACCGTGTATTCAAAGGTAAAAACCTTGCAGGACGTATGGGTGGCGACCGCGTAACAATTCAAAACCTTGAAGTTGTACAAGTTGTTCCAGAAAAGAACGTTATCCTTATCAAAGGTAACGTACCAGGTGCTAAGAAATCTCTTATCACTATCAAGTCAGCAGTTAAAGCTGGTAAATAATAAGGAAAGGGGAATACAGTCAAAATGGCAAATGTAACATTATTCGACCAAACTGGTAAACAAGCGGGCGAAGTTGTTCTTAACGATGCAATCTTTGGTATCGAACCAAACCAATCTGTTGTGTTTGATGTGATCATCAGCCAACGTGCTAGCCTTCGTCAAGGAACTCACGCAGTTAAAAACCGCTCAGCTGTTTCAGGTGGCGGACGCAAACCATGGCGTCAAAAAGGAACTGGACGTGCTCGTCAAGGTTCTATCCGCTCTCCACAATGGCGTGGTGGTGGAATCGTCTTCGGACCAACTCCACGTAGCTATGCGTACAAACTTCCTCAAAAAGTTCGTCGCCTTGCGCTTAAATCTGTTTACTCAGAAAAAGTTGCTGAAAATAAATTTGTAGCCGTTGATTCTCTTGAATTTACAGCTCCAAAAACTGCTGAATTTGCAAAAGTTCTTGCAGCTTTGAGCATCGATTCTAAAGTCCTTGTTATTCTTGAAGAAGGAAACGAATTCGCAGCTCTCTCAGCTCGTAACCTTCCAAACGTGAAAGTTGCGACTGCTACAACTGCAAGTGTTCTTGACATCGCAAATAGTGACAAACTTCTTGTTACTCAAGCAGCTATCTCTAAAATCGAGGAGGTTCTTGCATAATGAATTTGTATGATGTTATCAAAAAACCTGTAATCACTGAAAGCTCAATGGCTCAACTTGAAGCAGGAAAATATGTATTTGAAGTTGACACTCGTGCACACAAACTTTTGATCAAGCAAGCTGTTGAAGCTGCCTTCGAAGGTGTTAAAGTTGCTAATGTTAACACAATCAACGTAAAACCAAAGGCTAAACGTGTTGGACGTTACACTGGTTTTACTAACAAAACTAAAAAAGCTATCATCACACTTACAGCTGATTCTAAAGCAATCGAGTTGTTTGCTGCTGAAGCTGAATAATCTAAGGAGGAAATATCGTGGGAATTCGTGTTTATAAACCAACAACAAACGGTCGCCGTAATATGACTTCTTTGGATTTCGCTGAAATCACAACAAGCACTCCTGAAAAATCATTGCTTGTTGCATTGAAGAGCAAGGCTGGTCGTAACAACAACGGTCGTATCACAGTTCGTCACCAAGGTGGTGGACACAAACGTTTCTACCGTTTGGTTGACTTCAAACGTAACAAAGACAACGTTGAAGCAGTTGTTAAAACAATCGAGTACGATCCAAACCGTTCTGCAAACATCGCTCTTGTACACTACACTGACGGTGTGAAAGCATACATCATCGCTCCAAAAGGTCTTGAAGTTGGTCAACGTATCGTTTCAGGTCCAGAAGCAGATATCAAAGTCGGAAACGCACTTCCACTTGCTAACATCCCAGTTGGTACTTTGATCCACAACATCGAGTTGAAACCAGGTCGTGGTGGTGAATTGGTACGTGCTGCTGGTGCATCTGCTCAAGTATTGGGTTCTGAAGGTAAATACGTTCTTGTTCGTCTTCAATCAGGTGAAGTTCGTATGATTCTTGGAACTTGCCGTGCTACAGTTGGTGTTGTCGGAAACGAACAACATGGACTTGTAAACCTTGGTAAAGCAGGACGTAGCCGTTGGAAAGGTATCCGCCCAACAGTTCGTGGTTCTGTAATGAACCCTAACGATCACCCACACGGTGGTGGTGAAGGTAAAGCACCAGTTGGTCGTAAAGCACCATCTACTCCATGGGGCAAACCTGCTCTTGGTCTTAAAACTCGTAACAAGAAAGCGAAATCTGACAAACTTATCGTTCGTCGTCGCAACGAGAAATAATATTAAACTAGTCGCTTAAGTAACTAGTAAATCCGCCAGCTCGGTAGCGCTCCATGTGAGCGCAAGCCGCTGTGGTACAACATTTAAAGGAGAAAATATAAAAATGGGACGCAGTCTTAAAAAAGGACCTTTCGTCGATGAGCATTTGATGAAAAAAGTTGAAGCTCAAGCTAACGACGAAAAGAAAAAAGTTATTAAAACTTGGTCACGTCGTTCAACGATCTTCCCAAGTTTCATTGGTTACACTATTGCAGTTTATGACGGACGTAAACACGTACCTGTTTACATCCAAGAAGACATGGTAGGTCACAAACTTGGTGAATTTGCACCAACTCGCACTTACAAAGGTCACGCTGCAGACGACAAGAAAACACGTAGAAAATAAGGAGAACATAAATGGCAGAAATTACTTCAGCTAAAGCAATGGCTCGTACAGTACGTGTTTCACCTCGTAAATCACGTCTTGTTCTTGATAACATCCGTGGTAAAAGCGTAGCCGATGCAATCGCAATCTTGACATTCACTCCAAACAAAGCTGCTGAAATCATCTTGAAAGTTTTGAACTCAGCTGTAGCTAACGCTGAAAACAACTTTGGTTTGGATAAAGCTAACTTGGTAGTATCTGAAGCATTCGCAAACGAAGGACCAACTATGAAACGTTTCCGTCCACGTGCGAAAGGTTCAGCTTCACCAATCAACAAACGTACAGCTCACATCACTGTAGCTGTTGCAGAAAAATAAGGAGGTAAAATCGTGGGTCAAAAAGTACATCCAATTGGTATGCGTGTCGGCATCATCCGTGATTGGGATGCCAAATGGTATGCTGAAAAAGAATACGCGGATTACCTTCATGAAGATCTTGCAATCCGTAAATTCGTTCAAAAAGAACTTGCTGACGCAGCAGTTTCAACTATCGAAATCGAACGCGCAGTAAACAAAGTTAACGTTTCACTTCACACTGCTAAACCAGGTATGGTTATCGGTAAAGGTGGTGCTAACGTTGATGCACTCCGTGCAAAACTTAACAAATTGACTGGAAAACAAGTACACATCAACATCATCGAAATCAAACAACCTGATTTGGATGCTCACCTTGTAGGTGAAGGAATTGCTCGTCAATTGGAGCAACGTGTTGCTTTCCGTCGTGCACAAAAACAAGCAATCCAACGTGCAATGCGTGCTGGAGCTAAAGGAATCAAAACTCAAGTATCAGGTCGTTTGAACGGTGCAGATATCGCCCGTGCTGAAGGATACTCTGAAGGAACTGTTCCACTTCACACACTTCGTGCAGATATCGATTATGCTTGGGAAGAAGCAGATACTACATACGGTAAACTTGGTGTTAAAGTATGGATCTACCGTGGTGAAGTTCTTCCAGCTCGCAAAAACACTAAAGGAGGTAAATAACCAATGTTAGTACCTAAACGTGTTAAACACCGTCGTGAATTCCGTGGAAAAATGCGCGGTGAAGCAAAAGGTGGAAAAGAAGTAGCATTCGGTGAATACGGTCTGCAAGCTACAACTAGCCATTGGATCACTAACCGCCAAATCGAAGCTGCTCGTATCGCCATGACTCGTTACATGAAACGTGGTGGTAAAGTTTGGATTAAAATCTTCCCACACAAATCATACACTGCTAAAGCTATCGGTGTGCGTATGGGATCTGGTAAAGGGGCACCTGAAGGTTGGGTAGCACCAGTTAAACGTGGTAAAGTGATGTTCGAAATCGCTGGTGTATCTGAAGAGATCGCTCGCGAAGCGCTTCGTCTTGCTAGCCACAAATTGCCAGTTAAATGTAAATTCGTAAAACGTGAAGCAGAATAAGGAGAAGGCATGAAACTTAATGAAGTAAAAGAATTTGTTAAAGAACTTCGTGGTCTTTCTCAAGAAGAACTCGCGAAGCGCGAAAACGAATTGAAAAAAGAATTGTTTGAACTTCGTTTCCAAGCTGCTACTGGTCAATTGGAACAAACAGCTCGCTTGAAAGAAGTTAAAAAACAAATCGCTCGTATCAAAACAGTTCAATCTGAAGCGAAATAATAGACTAGGGAAGGAGAAATTTCAATGGAACGCAATAATCGTAAAGTTCTTGTTGGACGTGTTGTATCTGACAAAATGGACAAGACAATCACAGTTGTAGTTGAAACAAAACGTAACCACCCAGTCTATGGTAAACGTATTAACTACTCTAAAAAATACAAAGCTCATGATGAAAACAATGTTGCCAAAGAAGGCGATATCGTACGCATCATGGAAACTCGCCCGCTTTCAGCTACAAAACGTTTCCGTCTTGTAGAAGTTGTTGAAGAAGCGGTCATCATCTAATCAAACCTGAAAGGAGAAAACTGAAATGATTCAAACAGAAACTCGTTTGAAAGTCGCAGACAACAGCGGTGCTCGCGAAATCTTGACTATCAAAGTTCTTGGTGGTTCAGGACGTAAATTTGCAAACATCGGTGATGTTATCGTGGCATCTGTAAAACAAGCTACTCCTGGTGGTGCGGTTAAAAAAGGTGACGTTGTTAAAGCAGTTATCGTTCGTACTAAATCAGGTGCTCGTCGTGCTGATGGTTCATACATCAAATTTGACGAAAACGCAGCAGTTATCATCCGTGAAGACAAAACTCCTCGCGGAACACGTATCTTTGGCCCAGTTGCACGTGAATTGCGTGAAGGTGGCTTCATGAAGATCGTGTCACTTGCTCCAGAAGTACTTTAATTTTTAGAAACAAACTAGTCCCCTGGATTTACCTCCAGGGTGCCCTTATGGGCGTAAGAAAAATCAAGGAGAAACCTAATGTTTGTAAAAAAAGGCGACAAAGTTCGCGTAATCGCTGGTAAAGATAAGGGAACAGAAGCTGTTGTCCTTACTGCCCTTCCAAAAGTAAACAAAGTTATCGTTGAAGGTGTTAACATCGTTAAGAAACACCAACGTCCAACTAACGATCTTCCTCAAGGTGGTATCATCGAGAAAGAAGCAGCTATCCACGTATCAAACGTTCAAGTTTTGGACAAAAATGGTGTAGCTGGTCGTGTTGGTTACAAATTTGTAGACGGTAAAAAAGTTCGCTACAACAAAAAATCAGGCGAAGTGCTTGATTAATCACGAAGGAAAGGAGAAGTATAATGGCAAATCGTTTAAAAGAAAAATATCTTAATGAAGTAGTTCCTGCTTTGACAGAACAATTCAACTACTCATCAGTGATGGCTGTGCCTAAAGTAGATAAGATCGTTTTGAACATGGGTGTTGGTGAAGCTGTATCAAACGCTAAAAGCCTTGAAAAAGCTGCTGAAGAATTGGCACTTATCTCAGGTCAAAAACCACTTATCACTAAAGCTAAAAAATCAATCGCCGGCTTCCGTCTTCGTGAAGGTGTTGCGATCGGTGCAAAAGTTACCCTTCGTGGTGAACGTATGTACGAATTCTTGGATAAATTGGTTTCAGTTTCACTTCCACGTGTACGTGACTTCCACGGTGTTCCAACAAAATCATTTGATGGACGCGGAAACTACACACTTGGTGTGAAAGAACAATTGATCTTCCCAGAAATCAACTTCGATGACGTTGACAAAATTCGTGGTCTTGACATCGTTATCGTAACAACTGCTAATACTGACGAAGAGTCACGTGCATTGCTTACAGGCCTTGGAATGCCTTTTGCAAAATAATATAGGAGGTAAATCTAATGGCTAAAAAATCAATGATTGCTAAGAACAAACGTCCAGCGAAGTTCTCTACTCAAGCTTATACTCGTTGTGAAAAATGTGGTCGTCCACATTCAGTTTACCGCAAATTTAAACTTTGCCGTGTTTGCTTCCGTGAATTAGCTTACAAAGGACAAATTCCTGGTGTAACAAAAGCATCTTGGTAATTTAAGATATCAAGGGCGTCAAAACTCTAAGTGAAAATAGGAAACTTGACGAAGAAACTGAAGTTTCTAGGAAAGTTTATCTTTTTCACACAGAGTTTAGCCCGGGTTCAGTTGGGCTTGCCAATTTGAACACGAGCTACAGCTTTGGCAAAAAAGACCAATTTTCTTTGGAGCATCGCTCCTGCGTCAACTTGCCTATTTTTGCTCTTGCTGTTACGCTCTTTGTATCATGTATTAACTAGCAAGTGCAACTTGCAAACTACTAGTAAGAGGAGAAAAACAAAATGGTTATGACTGACCCAATCGCAGACTTCCTAACTCGTATTCGTAACGCTAACCAAGCTAAACACGAAGTACTTGAAGTACCTGCATCAAACATCAAAAAAGGGATTGCTGAAATCCTTAAACGCGAAGGTTTTGTAAAAAACGTTGAAATCATCGAAGATGACAAACAAGGCATCATCCGTGTATTCCTTAAATACGGACCAAACGGTGAAAAAGTTATCACTAACTTGAAACGTGTTTCTAAACCAGGACTTCGTGTCTACAAAAAACGTGAAGACCTTCCAAAAGTTCTTAACGGACTTGGAATTGCTATCCTTTCAACTTCTGAAGGTTTGCTTACTGATAAAGAAGCACGCCAAAAGAATGTTGGTGGTGAGGTTATCGCTTACGTTTGGTAATATTTAGCTCCCAATTTCTTTGTGACTCTTCGTTATCGTCTCTTGCCTAACCCAAAGTTATGCCTGCGAGACGATGCCTAGATTCACTTTGAAATTGAAACCTAAATGTTCCTTTAAATCGAGGAATCGATTTAACCCCGTGAAAACTGGCCATTCTGGCCTGACAATTTAACAGGAGAAAATAAACATGTCACGTATTGGTAATAAAGTTATCGTGTTGCCTGCTGGTGTTGAACTCACTAACAATGACAACGTTGTAACTGTAAAAGGACCTAAAGGAGAACTTACTCGTGAGTTCTCAAAAGATATTGAAATCCGTGTGGAAGGTACTGAAGTAACTCTTCACCGTCCAAACGATTCAAAAGAAATGAAAACTATCCACGGAACTACTCGTGCCCTTTTGAACAACATGGTTGTTGGTGTATCAGAAGGATTCAAGAAAGAACTTGAAATGCGCGGGGTTGGTTACCGTGCACAACTTCAAGGATCTAAACTTGTTTTGGCTGTTGGTAAATCTCATCCAGACGAAGTTGAAGCTCCAGAAGGAATTACTTTTGAACTTCCAAACCCAACAACAATCGTTGTTAGCGGAATTTCAAAAGAAGTAGTTGGTCAAACAGCTGCTTACGTACGTAGCCTTCGTTCACCAGAGCCATATAAAGGTAAAGGTATCCGTTACGTTGGTGAATTCGTTCGCCGTAAAGAAGGTAAAACAGGTAAATAATGTTGAGTGGTTGAGTCTCAACCACCAACCTATTTTCCAACTTTGTGCATAGCACACGATTTAAAACTAAAGAGGTGAAAACTGTGATTTCAAAACCAGATAAAAACAAACTCCGCCAAAAACGCCACCGTCGCGTTCGCGGAAAACTCTCTGGAACTGCTGATCGCCCACGTTTGAACGTATTCCGTTCTAATACAGGCATCTACGCTCAAGTGATTGATGACGTAGCGGGTGTAACGCTCGCAAGTGCTTCAACTCTTGACAAAGAAGTTTCAAAAGGAACTAAAACTGAACAAGCCGTTGCTGTCGGTAAACTCGTTGCAGAACGTGCAAACGCTAAAGGTATTTCAGAAGTGGTGTTCGACCGCGGTGGATATCTATATCACGGACGTGTGAAAGCTTTGGCTGATGCAGCTCGTGAAAACGGATTGAAATTCTAATAGGAGGACACTAGAAAATGGCATTTAAAGACAATGCAGTTGAATTAGAAGAACGCGTAGTTGCTGTCAACCGTGTTACAAAAGTTGTTAAAGGTGGACGTCGTCTTCGTTTCGCAGCTCTTGTTGTTGTTGGTGACCACAACGGTCGCGTAGGATTTGGTACTGGTAAAGCTCAAGAAGTTCCAGAAGCAATCCGTAAAGCAGTAGATGATGCTAAGAAAAACTTGATCGAAGTTCCTATGGTTGGAACAACAATCCCACACGAAGTTCTTTCAGAATTCGGTGGAGCTAAAGTATTGTTGAAACCTGCTGTAGAAGGTTCTGGAGTTGCCGCTGGTGGTGCAGTTCGTGCCGTTGTGGAATTGGCAGGTGTGGCAGATATTACATCTAAATCACTTGGTTCTAACACTCCAATCAACATTGTTCGTGCAACTGTTGAAGGTTTGAAACAATTGAAACGCGCTGAAGAAGTTGCTGCCCTTCGTGGTATTTCAGTTTCTGATTTGGCATAAGAAAGGGGATAAAATGGCTCAAATTAAAATTACTTTGACTAAGTCTCCAATCGGACGCATTCCATCACAACGTAAAACTGTTGTAGCACTTGGACTTGGCAAATTGAACAGCTCTGTTATTAAAGAAGATAACGCTGCTATCCGTGGTATGATCACTGCAGTATCTCACTTAGTAACAGTTGAAGAAGTAAACTAATGAATTTTTAGGGGATGTGCACTATACCATCCCCTAAAACTAGATATAGTCATCTATGATGGCGTCGTATAGGCGAGTTGATGGGGGAGACAACCTTTTCTCCTTTATCGGCGCTAGCATTTTACAAAAGAGGAGAAAATAAAAATGAAACTTCATGAATTGAAACCTGCAGAAGGTTCTCGTAAAGTACGTAACCGCGTTGGTCGTGGTACTTCATCAGGTAACGGTAAAACATCTGGTCGTGGTCAAAAAGGTCAAAAAGCTCGTAGCGGTGGCGGAGTTCGCCTTGGTTTTGAAGGTGGACAAACTCCATTGTTCCGTCGTCTTCCAAAACGTGGATTCACTAACATCAACGCTAAAGAATACGCAATTGTGAACCTTGACCAATTGAACGTCTTTGAAGATGGTGCTGAAGTTACTCCAGTTGTTCTTATCGAAGCAGGAATTGTTAAAGCTGAAAAATCAGGTATTAAAATTCTTGGTAACGGTGAGTTGACTAAGAAATTGACTGTGAAAGCAGCTAAATTCTCTAAATCAGCTGAAGAAGCTATCACTGCTAAAGGTGGTTCAGTAGAAGTCATCTAAGAGAGGTGACCTATGTTTTTTAAATTATTAAGAGAAGCTCTTAAAGTCAAGCAGGTTCGATCAAAAATTTTATTTACAATTTTTATCGTTTTGGTCTTTCGTATCGGAACTAGCATTACAGTTCCTGGTGTGAATGCCAATAGCTTGAATGCTTTAAGTGGATTATCCTTCTTAAACATGTTGAGCTTGGTGTCAGGAAATGCCATGAAAAACTTCTCAGTTTTTGCTCTTGGTGTTAGTCCCTACATTACGGCCTCTATCGTTGTCCAACTCTTGCAAATGGATATTTTACCCAAATTTGTAGAGTGGGGTAAACAAGGGGAAGTAGGTCGAAGAAAATTAAATCAAGCTACTCGTTATATTGCTCTTGTTCTAGCCTTTGTGCAATCTATCGGGATTACAGCAGGTTTTAATACTTTAGCTGGAGCTCAATTGTTGAAAACAGCTCTTACACCACAAGTCTTTATCATGATTGGTATCATCTTAACAGCTGGTAGTATGATTGTGACTTGGTTGGGAGAGCAAATTACAGATAAGGGATACGGAAATGGTGTTTCTATGATTATCTTTGCCGGGATTGTTGCCTCAATTCCAGAGATGATTCAAGGCATCTATGTTGACTACTTTGTGAACGTCCCAAGTAGCCGTATCAACTCATCTATCATTTTCGTAATCATTTTGATTATTACTGTATTGTTGATTATTTATTTTACAACTTATGTTCAACAAGCAGAATACAAAATTCCAATCCAATATACTAAGGTTGCACAAGGTGCTCCATCTAGCTCTTACCTTCCTTTGAAGGTAAACCCTGCTGGAGTTATCCCTGTTATCTTTGCCAGTTCGATTACTGCAGCGCCTGCGGCTATTCTTCAGTTTTTGAGCGCTACAGGTCATGATTGGGCTTGGGTAAGAACAGCACAAGAAATGCTGGCAACAACTTCACCAACTGGTATTGCCATGTATGCTTTATTGATTATTCTCTTTACATTCTTCTATACGTTTGTACAGATTAATCCTGAAAAAGCGGCAGAGAACCTACAAAAGAGCGGTGCCTATATCCACGGTGTTCGTCCTGGTAAAGGTACAGAAGAATATATGTCTAAACTTCTTCGTCGTCTTGCAACGGTTGGTTCTCTCTTCCTTGGTGTGATTTCGATTTTACCGATCGTAGCAAAAGATGTTTTCGGACTTTCAGAAGCAGTTGCTTTTGGAGGAACTAGTCTTTTGATCATTATCTCTACAGGTATTGAAGGAATCAAACAATTGGAAGGTTACCTATTGAAACGTAAGTATGTTGGTTTCATGGACAGAACAGAATAAAAGTATTTACTGAGTCAGTAAATGCTGAGGGAGTGGAGGTTTAACTCTAACATTTGTGAGAGTTTGGTCTCCCCTCTTCTATTTTGTTTTTAAATAGGGGTGAAAAGACTTTTTGCTTCTATTTAAAAATAAAATAAGGAGATCAAATCATGAATCTTTTGATTATGGGCTTACCTGGTGCAGGTAAGGGAACTCAAGCAGCAAAAATTGTAGAACAATTCCATGTTGCACATATCTCAACAGGTGATATGTTCCGTGCTGCAATGGCAAATCAAACTGAAATGGGTGTTCTTGCTAAGTCATACATTGACAAGGGTGAATTGGTTCCTGATGAAGTTACAAATGGAATCGTAAAAGAACGTCTTTCACAAGATGATATTAAAGAAACAGGATTCTTGTTGGATGGTTACCCACGAACAATTGAACAAGCTCATGCCTTGGACAAAACATTGGCTGAACTTGGCATTGAACTAGAAGGGGTCATCAACATTGAAGTAAATCCAGATAGCCTCTTGGAACGTTTGAGTGGTCGTATCATCCACCGCGTAACTGGAGAAACTTTCCACAAGGTCTTTAACCCACCAGTTGACTATAAAGAAGAAGATTACTACCAACGTGAAGATGATAAGCCTGAGACAGTCAAACGTCGTTTGGATGTGAATATTGCTCAAGGGGAACCAATCATTGCTCACTACCGTGCCAAAGGTTTGGTTCATGACATCGAAGGTAATCAAGATATCAATGATGTCTTCTCAGATATCGAAAAAGTATTGACAAATTTGAAATAAAGCGTTTTTCACACTTGCAAAAATCCGCTACAAATGTTATACTGAGATAGTCTGACTTATAATTGTTGTCTCTGTGTCTAGAGGCATCGAATCGAAATTTATGGAGGTGCTTTTGCGTGGCAAAAGACGATGTGATTGAAGTTGAAGGCAAAGTAGTTGATACAATGCCGAATGCAATGTTTACGGTTGAACTTGAAAATGGACATCAGATTTTAGCAACAGTTTCTGGTAAAATTCGTAAAAACTATATTCGTATTTTAGCGGGAGATCGTGTTACTGTCGAAATGAGTCCATATGACTTGACACGTGGACGTATCACTTACCGCTTTAAATAATCGAAAAACTTGGAGGGATAAGAAATGAAAGTAAGACCATCGGTCAAACCAATTTGCGAATACTGTAAAGTTATTCGTCGTAATGGTCGTGTTATGGTAATTTGCCCAGCAAATCCAAAACACAAACAACGTCAAGGATAAGATAGAAAGGAGAAAACATGGCTCGTATTGCTGGAGTTGACATTCCAAATGACAAACGCGTAGTAATCTCATTGACTTATGTTTATGGTATCGGACTTGCAACATCTAAGAAAATTTTGGCTGCTGCTGGAATCTCAGAAGATGTTCGTGTACGTGATCTTACATCAGATCAAGAAGATGCTATCCGTCGTGAAGTGGATGCAATCAAAGTTGAAGGTGACCTTCGTCGTGAAGTAAACTTGAACATCAAACGTTTGATGGAAATCGGTTCATACCGTGGTATCCGTCACCGTCGTGGACTTCCTGTCCGTGGACAAAACACTAAAAACAACGCTCGCACTCGTAAAGGTAAAGCTGTTGCGATTGCTGGTAAGAAAAAATAATATAGGAGGTAAAAGTCTTGGCTAAACCAACACGTAAACGTCGTGTGAAAAAGAATATCGAATCTGGTATTGCTCATATTCACGCTACATTTAATAACACTATTGTTATGATTACTGATGTGCATGGTAATGCAATTGCTTGGTCATCAGCTGGTGCTCTTGGTTTCAAAGGTTCTCGTAAATCTACACCATTCGCTGCTCAAATGGCTTCTGAAGCTGCTGCTAAATCTGCACAAGAACACGGTCTTAAATCAGTTGAAGTTACTGTAAAAGGTCCAGGTTCTGGTCGTGAGTCAGCTATTCGTGCGCTTGCTGCCGCTGGTCTTGAAGTAACAGCAATTCGTGATGTGACTCCAGTGCCACACAATGGTGCTCGTCCTCCAAAACGTCGCCGTGTATAATCATCGCATTACACTGCTTTTCGTTTAAGAGGGAGTAACTAAATGATCGAGTTTGAAAAACCAAATATAACAAAAATTGATGAAAATAAAGATTATGGCAAGTTTGTAATCGAACCACTTGAACGTGGCTACGGTACAACTCTTGGTAACTCTCTTCGTCGTGTACTTCTAGCTTCTCTACCAGGAGCAGCTGTGACATCTATCAATATTGATGGTGTGTTACATGAGTTTGACACAGTTCCAGGTGTTCGTGAAGACGTGATGCAAATCATTCTGAACATTAAAGGAATTGCAGTGAAATCGTACGTTGAAGACGAAAAAATCATCGAACTGGATGTTGAAGGTCCTGCTGAGGTAACAGCTGGTGACATTTTGACAGATAGCGATATTGAAATTGTAAATCCAGATCATTATCTCTTTACAATCGGTGAAGGTTCTTCCCTAAAAGCGACTATGACTGTTAACAGTGGTCGTGGATATGTACCTGCTGATGAAAATAAAAAAGATAATGCACCAGTTGGAACACTTGCTGTAGATTCTATTTATACACCAGTTACAAAAGTCAACTATCAAGTGGAACCTGCTCGTGTAGGTAGCAATGATGGATTTGACAAATTAACCCTTGAAATCTTGACAAATGGAACAATTATTCCAGAAGATGCTTTAGGGCTTTCAGCACGTATTTTGACAGAACATCTTGATTTGTTTACAAATCTTACTGAGATTGCTAAGTCAACTGAAGTGATGAAAGAAGCTGATACTGAATCTGACGACCGTATTTTGGATCGTACGATTGAGGAACTGGACTTGTCTGTGCGTTCATACAACTGTTTGAAACGTGCCGGTATCAATACTGTGCATGATTTGACAGAAAAATCTGAAGCAGAGATGATGAAAGTACGAAATCTTGGACGCAAGAGTTTGGAAGAAGTGAAACTCAAACTCATTGATTTGGGTCTTGGATTAAAAGATAAATAAAGGAGGAATAAATGGCTTACCGTAAACTAGGACGCACTAGCTCACAACGTAAAGCAATGCTTCGCGATTTGACAACTGACCTTTTGATCAACGAATCAATCGTGACAACTGAAGCTCGTGCTAAAGAAATCCGTAAAACTGTTGAAAAAATGATTACTCTAGGTAAACGTGGTGATTTGCATGCACGTCGTCAAGCAGCTGCTTTCGTACGTAATGAAATCGCATCTGAAAACTATGATGAAGCAACTGATAAGTACACTTCTACTACAGCACTTCAAAAATTGTTCTCAGAAATTGCACCTCGTTATGCTGAACGTAACGGTGGATACACTCGTATCCTTAAAACTGAACCACGTCGTGGTGATGCAGCGCCAATGGCGATCATCGAATTAGTATAAAATCATCAATTTTGTTGAGTGTTATGATGATGGAGTCTTGTGCTCTTAGTCTAGCTCTGGTCTACCGCTAGGATTTCGGTCCTAGCGGGAACACTCATCATAAGTTGGGATAGTAGACGCTTGTTTACGAAATTGTTTTTTTCTTAAGAACAACTTCGTAAGCAGGCGTTTTTGAGTATTTTAGTTAGAATTATGCTATACTATTTGAAAAGAATCCTGTTTAATGTTCAGGTTTCCTATTAAAAGAAGAATTGGAGTTTGCTTATGAAAGCGATTATAACTGTTGTTGGTAAAGATAAATCTGGAATTGTTGCAGGTGTTTCTGGTAAAATAGCAGAATTGGGTTTGAATATTGATGATATCTCTCAAACTGTCTTGGATGAATATTTCACGATGATGGCTGTCGTCTCTAGTGATGAAAAGCAAGATTTTACACGTCTTCGTAATGAATTTGAAGCTTTTGGGCAAATTTTGAATGTGAAAATCAACATTCAGAGTGCAGCGATTTTCGAAGCTATGTATAATATCTAGGAGGTTATCATGGATATTAGACAAGTTACTGAAACCATCTCCATGATTGAGGAGCAAAACTTCGATATCAGAACTATTACCATGGGGATTTCCCTATTGGACTGTATCGATCCGGATATCAATCGTGCTGCGGAGAAAATTTATCAAAAGATTAGGACCAAGGCAGCTAATTTAGTGGCTGTTGGCGATGAAATTGCGGCTGAGTTGGGGATTCCAATCGTTAATAAGCGTGTATCGGTGACTCCTATTTCTCTGATTGGGGCGGCGACAGATGCGACAGACTATGTGGTTCTGGCAAAAGCACTTGATAAGGCTGCGAAAGAGATTGGTGTGGACTTTATTGGTGGTTTTTCAGCCTTGGTACAAAAGGGTTATCAAAAGGGAGATGAGATTCTTATCAATTCTATTCCTCGTGCTTTGGCTGAAACGGATAAGGTCTGCTCGTCAGTCAATATAGGCTCAACCAAGTCTGGTATCAATATGACGGCTGTCGCAGATATGGGACGAGTTATCAAGGAAACGGCAACTCTATCTGATATGGGGGCAGCTAAGTTGGTTGTATTCGCTAATGCTGTTGAGGACAATCCATTTATGGCGGGTGCCTTCCATGGTGTTGGGGAGGCAGATGTTATCATCAATGTCGGAGTTTCTGGTCCTGGTGTGGTGAAACGTGCCTTGGAAAAAGTTCGTGGACAGAGCTTTGATGTAGTAGCAGAAACAGTCAAGAAAACTGCCTTTAAAATCACTCGTATCGGTCAATTGGTTGGTCAAATGGCCAGTGAGAGACTGGGTGTGGAGTTTGGTATTGTGGACTTGAGTTTGGCACCAACACCTGCAGTTGGAGACTCTGTGGCACGTGTCCTTGAGGAAATGGGGCTAGAAACAGTTGGTACGCATGGAACGACGGCTGCCTTGGCTCTCTTGAATGACCAAGTTAAGAAGGGAGGAGTCATGGCCTGCAACCAAGTCGGTGGTTTGTCTGGTGCCTTTATCCCCGTCTCTGAGGATGAGGGGATGATTGCTGCAGTGCAAAATGGCTCTCTAAATTTAGAAAAACTAGAAGCCATGACGGCTATCTGTTCTGTCGGTTTGGATATGATTGCCATCCCAGAAGATACGCCTGCTGAAACCATTGCGGCCATGATTGCAGATGAAGCTGCAATTGGTGTTATTAACATGAAAACAACGGCTGTTCGTATCATTCCAAAAGGAAAAGAAGGTGATATGATTGAGTTTGGTGGCCTATTAGGAACTGCGCCTGTTATGAAAGTCAATGGGGCTTCGTCTGTCGATTTCATCTCTCGCGGAGGACAAATCCCAGCACCAATTCATAGTTTTAAAAATTAAGAAAATAGGAGAAAATGATGAAAAAAGAAATGAAACATGCTTTAGTAGCTTTGGGACTGTCGACTTTACTAGTACCAACGTTTGCCAATCAAGTAGTTTCTGCGCAGGAAGAAAGCCATGAAACTATCACTAGTGTGAGTCCAGAAGAAGTTAGGAAAGAAGTAAATAAAATTAAAGAATCTTATAAAGAATTACAGGATAAGAACAAGCAGAAGATATTAAATGAGATAGAGAAGGTTGATTGGAAGACAATTCCTTTTTCTCAGGATGACATAAATGAAATCAAGAACAAAATCCCTGAAATCTTATCAAATCGTACTCAATGGTTTTTCGAATCTTTGAAGAGACAAGAAGAGGAAATATTAAATTCTTCGTTTTATTTGGAATATTGGAAAGAGAGATTATATAGTATTAATCCAAGTAGCAGAGACGAACTTTATGAAATTGAAAGTATAAAAAGGGAAATTTCAGAAGAGATTTTACGCATTGCAACTTTAAAAAAGAAAGATCATATCATTTCATACATAAAGAAAAATCCATATTATACAAATATTGAAAGAGAAAAAATGTTAAAACAAGCTTCATCAGTGTATGTAAGTTACGGGGGAACAGGTCCAGGTACACCTGGGTGGATATCTACATATTACGACAAAATGGGTGATCTGAATGAATATTTGAAAAAAATAGCCTCTCTGTTGTCTGATGATTTTCAAGCATTTTCTCTAGCACCTATTGAGAAGAATATCAGAGAAGTTAATGCTGTTGCCTTCATGGAGAAAACAGCCATTAGTAATGACGATTCACTTTCGAAAGCAGATAAAGTTTCTATGTTTAGTAAGATTGATGACATAGTAGAAGAAGCTGTTAGAAAGATAAAAACAGAAGCTGATATAAGTGAGGATGGTAATTACAAAAATAGTAGAATGTTATCCCCTGAAGAATTATCTGTCTTTACTAAGCGTATAGAAGATGTTTACCAAGGCAAAGCTAAGCCTAAGGTTACGAAAGAGGAAGCTATTCAAGCAGTTTCTACTGGAAATTCATCCTCAGTTTCAGCTTTGACTTCCACTCAAGCCACCGTTACTTCTAATGGAGAGACTAAGAAGGATTATCAAGCAAGTAAGTGGTTTAAAGAGTCTGGCAAATGGTATTACAATGACCTTTCTGGCAATCTTGTAAGAAACCGCTGGGTAGGCCGTTATTATCTAAAAGCAGATGCTTCAATGGCTGCTAGTGAATGGATTTATGATGAAGATTATAAGAGCTGGTTTTATGTAGACTCAACTGGTAGTTATGTGGAGAAAGCTTGGCAGGGCGAATACTACCTAAAACGTGGCGGTTACATGGCTAAGAGTGAGTGGGTATTTGATTCTCAGTATGATAGTTGGTATTATCTGAACCAAGATGGCAAGTACGCTCGTAACCAATGGATTAAGGATGGGGATAAGTGGTATTACTTGTTAGCTGATGGGAAATTGGCAAAAAATATGACCATTAACGGCTATAAAGTAAATGAAAAAGGTGAATGGGTATAATTTTTTAAGTTCTATTTAAGGTTGGATGTGTATACTATAATCATTAAATAAAGACCTCCTAATATTATTTGAAACAGACAACACTGATTTAGTTTGAATTTGATTTTCATCTAATATCTTTATTTAATAGAACTCCTAAACTTTTTCATAATAATCTCCTGCAAAAGTCGCCTGTATGGGTGGCTTTTGTTTTATCATCCATGATATAATAGAAGCAAACGGAGGACGGAAAATGGTAAAAGTACGATTGTATTTGGTACGTCATGGCAAGACCATGTTTAACACGATTGGTCGCGCGCAAGGTTGGAGCGATACTCCCTTAACAGCTGAAGGTGAGCGAGGAATTCAAGAATTAGGAATCGGTTTGAGAGAATCTGGTCTGCAGTTTGAGCGCGCTTATTCGAGTGATTCTGGGCGCACCATTCAGACAATGGGAATTATCCTTGATGAACTTGGCTTGCAGGGAAAAATCCCTTATCGCATGGACAAGCGTATCAGAGAATGGTGTTTCGGTAGTTTTGACGGAGCTTATGATGGTGATCTTTTCATGGGCATTATTCCTCGTATCTTTAATGTGGACCACGTTCACCAATTGTCTTATGCTGAACTGGCTGAGGGTTTGGTAGAGGTCGATACAGCTGGTTGGGCTGAAGGCTGGGAAAAACTCAGTGGCCGAATTAAGGAAGGCTTTGAAGCGATTGCCAAAGAAATGGAAGAGCAGGGTGGGGGCAATGCCCTCGTTGTCAGCCACGGAATGACTATTGGAACCATTGTTTATCTAATTAATGGTATGCATCCGCATGGTCTAGATAATGGTAGCGTGACGATACTTGAATATGAGGACGGCCAGTTTAGCGTAGAAGTTGTCGGCGACCGTAGTTACCGAGAACTAGGACGTGAGAAGATGGAGGAAGCCTCTATTAAATCAGTCTAGACTTGCTTGCTATGAAATAGGGATTTGATAGGAATATCAAGATAAGAAAAAACAGCCGAGGTTAGTCCTTTCGGCTGTTTTTGATGGGGAAAACTAAAGTGTAATACTATTGCTTTTAGAGATTTTCATAAACAAGAGCAAGGAACCTACTGTTAGAACAGTCAGGATAGTTGACAAGGCTGCGGCTACACCGTAATTCCCTCTGAGAACCTCTGTATAAATAGCTACAGTCATTGTTCTTGTTTTGACATTGTAGAGGAGGATAGAAGTAGAGAGTTCTGAAATCATTGTGACCCAAGATAGGATGGCTCCAGAAATAATACCAGATAGCATCATTGGAGTTGTAATCTTGGCAAAGGTATTGAGACGGCTACTTCCTAAGCTTTCAGCAGCTTCTTCAATACTTGGGGCTATTTGTTGTAAGCTAGCAACAGATGAGCGAATAGTATACGGTAATCTTCTGACAGATAGGGACATAATTAAGATGAAAGCTGTCCCTGTAATCATAAGAAATCCACTTCCAAATAGACCGGTATTGAAAGAAGAAATGAAGGCAATCCCTAGAACGGTTCCTGGTACAATATAAGGTACCATACTGAGGCTGTCAATTAAGTTTGTAAACAAATTCCGTTTTCTAACGGCTAGGTAGGAGATAAATGTTGCGAATAGGACAACTAGAACTAAGGCAATCAAAGGGATACGAATAGTATTGAAAATAGCAGATCCCATACGATTGAAAGCTACCTTGTAACTGTTTAGAGAATAGCCTTTGACAAATACCATACCTGATGTTTTTAGGAAAGAAGTATAAATCAAGTAGACTTGAGGTAGAACAGAGAACAAGATAATTCCGTAGACTGTCGCATAAATGGCAGCTATTTTTCCTTTTGTAGTTTTTTTAGGCTCAATTGGATGGAGCGAATTCATACTGAAACTGTAGCGATTTGAAATGTATTTTTGGATAAGGAAAATTGCCAAGGCGATGATAATCGCCATAATTGCTAAAGCAGATGCAAAAGCAGAATTTCCTCCAACCTCGCTAATAAATTGGGTATAAATCAAGACTGGGAAAGTCCGATATCCTTCACCAATCAACATAGGCGTTCCAAAGTCTGAGAATGCTCTCATAAATACAAGCAAGGCAGCAGCTAGTAAGGTTGGAACTAGGAGAGGTAAAATAACCGTTACGATACGTTTAAATCCGAAGGATCCCATGCTTTCAGCGGCTTCAAGTAGAGAATTGTCAATACTTTTCATTGTACCAGCAACGTATAGAAATACCAGTGGGAATAGTTGCAGTGTAAAGACAAGTACAATTCCTTTGAATCCATAAATATCGATAGCTGGAAGATGAAGAGAATTTGTCAGGAATTTAGTAATTACCCCATTTCGTCCCAGCAAGAGAATCCAGGAGTAGGCTCCCACGAAAGGAGCTGACATGGAAGCAATGATAATCAATATTTGTAGAAATTTCTTTCCCTTGAAGTCATACATGGAAAAGAGATAAGCTAATAGGGTTCCTACAACTAAGGAAGTGACAGTAGCGGTAATGGAGACCTTGAAACTGTTGACAAGTGTCTCAGAGTAGTAAGCTTTACTAAAGAAAGTGACAAAATTAGCTAGTGAGAATTGTCCTTCATGTATGAGTGCTTGCTTGAGCACGGTAACGATAGGATAAACGAGAAAGACAAGATAGGTAAGAAAGATGAAGAAAGAGGAGGCTGTCCAAATATTTAGTTTTTTACGTTCCATGGTTGACTCCTTTTATCAGGTTTTGGGAACCATCTGCAGAAAAGACGTTTAATTTTTGAGTATTGATTCGTAGACGAATACGATCGCCTTTTTGTAGATCTTCTTCAAAAGTTGATTCTTCGCTAACCTGAATTTTTGAGGCAAAGCCTGTTTCAATGAAATACTCCGTATTTAGTCCAAGATAGACGCTATCGCTAATAGTTCCTTCAATATCTCCAGATTCATCTTTGATAAATTCTTCAGGACGAATGCTTACATGAATGGCTTGCTCCTCAGCCTGATCAAGAGCTGGCATTCGAAGAGCATAGCCATCTGAAAAGACGATATAAGCGCCGTCGCTCCGTTTTTCGAGATTGGCAGGGATAATATTTGTGCGTCCGATAAAGGTTGCTACAAACTCATTAGCTGGTTTATGATAGAGTTCTTTTGGTCGACCGATTTGTTGGATGACTCCGTCTTTCATAACAGCAATTTGATCTGAAATAGCCATAGCTTCTTCTTGGTCGTGGGTCACATAAACGGTTGTAATTCCCACTTCGTGTTGGATTTCTCGAATGGCTTGACGCATATCCAAGCGAAGTTTGGCATCCAGATTACTAAGTGGCTCGTCCATGAGGAGAACACTTGGATTAACCGCTAAGGCACGTGCCAAGGCGACACGTTGTTGTTGTCCACCACTGAGTTTATCTGGCTTTCGATCCGCATATTGAGCAATTTGCATGAGTTCAAGATACTTGTTGGTCTGTTGAATCAATTCTTCTTTTGGAACTTTCTTTTGCTTGAGACCAAAAGCAACATTGTCTCGGACAGTCAAATGTGGGAAAATAGCGTAGTTTTGGAAAACCATGCCAATATTGCGTTTGCTGGGTTCCATATTATTGATTTTTGTATCATCGAAGTAAAATTCTCCGCCTTCGATACTGTTGAAACCTGCAATCATACGAAGAAGGGTCGTTTTCCCACACCCTGAAGGACCAAGGATGGTAAAGAGACTTCCTTTGGGAACTGTAATATTTAAATTATCAATAACAGGAACATCGTGGTAGATTTTTTTGGCGTTAATAATTTTGATCTCACTCATAGTGAACCTCTTTTACTGTTTAGATTGGATATCTGTAAAAATGTCATTGTACTTTTTAAGAATAGCGGATTTGTTTTTAATGACATAATCGGAATCTTCAGTGGCAATATTGATTTCTGTCATAGCTTTCATATTTTTATTGGTTTTAGCATTTTTACGAATGGGTCTGATTGTTGTTTCAGTTCCTAGCTTATCTTGGATTTCTTGAGAAAGGAGGAAATCGATAAATTTCTTAGCGTTTTCCATATGTTTGGCGTTTTTGACGATAGCCGCGTTACCAGGTAAAAAGACGGTTCCTTCTTTTGGATAAATGACTTTTACATCAACTCCGTCGTTTAAAAGTTTTAAGGCAGGATCTTCATAGGTGAGTCCAACAGCCATTTCCCCATCGGCGACAGCTTTGTAAACATTTGAAGAACTAGATGCAATCTTTCCATCTACTAGGGTAAATAGATTTTTCACATAGGTCCAAGCTTGTTCATTTTCGTATCCACCTTGATCGACAAGCATGTTTGTTAATTGAGCAAAGGCGCTAGATGCGTTACTTGGATCAGCAGTAGCAATTTTTCCTTTTAATTTAGGATTGAGTAGGTCATTGTAGCCTTCAATTTTAATATCTTTTGTAAGAGCTGAATTGGCAATGATGACACTGACATCCAGTGTGTAAGGTGTGTAGAATCCTGTTTTATTTTGATATTCAGGGATTATCTGGTCGTTCTCTTGAGAAATATAAGGTTCAAAAAGATTTTCGTTAGAAGAGAAGAGGGCGTAGGAGCCTCCGAAAATGACATCAGCTACAGGGGATTCTTTTTCGGCCTCAGCTTTTTTGAACAATTCACCAGTACTGGCTTGTACTAAGTCAACCTTAATACCATATTTTTCTTCGAAGGCTGGGATTGTTTCTTCGATAAGGTCTTCAGGGTTAGGTGAGTAGACAACCAAAGTGTTATCTGAACCTTTTTCAGTGTTAGTCTCCGCTTCTATAGCTGAAGAACATCCTGATAAAGTAAGAAATATCCATCCACAAGAGAGAAAGAATAGTAGTTTTTTCATAAGAATCTCCTTTTTTACGAACGTTTTCTCTACCTAGATTGTTAATGTTTTTAAAATGTAGAGTTCTACAGGATATAATAAAAACCTTAAAGAAATCTAAAACGGGGAATATGAGTCAAAGGCGTTAGGGGGAAAAAGATGGAAGAGACAAATAATCGATATAAGTTAATTTCAAGTGCTAGCTAATTTTTTATACTGCTAAATAAGCTGGATTTGCGATTCAGTCTTTCTTGGCATACAAGCCCAAAAGAACATTTCTCGTCTTTCAAATTCCCTCAAAAATGGTATAATAGTAACATCACAAAATTGGAGAGAGACCATGAGTTTTTACAATCATAAAGAAATTGAGCCTAAGTGGCAGGGCTACTGGGCAGAACATCATACATTTAAGACAGGAACAGATGCATCAAAACCGAAGTTTTATGCGCTTGACATGTTTCCGTATCCGTCTGGAGCTGGATTGCACGTAGGACATCCAGAAGGCTATACTGCAACCGATATCCTCAGCCGTTTCAAACGTGCGCAAGGCTACAATGTCCTTCACCCAATGGGTTGGGATGCTTTTGGTTTGCCTGCAGAGCAATATGCTATGGATACGGGGAATGACCCAGCAGAATTTACAGCTGAGAACATTGCTAACTTCAAACGCCAAATCAATGCGCTTGGATTTTCTTATGACTGGGATCGTGAAGTCAATACAACAGATCCAAACTACTACAAGTGGACGCAATGGATTTTCACTAAGCTTTACGAAAAAGGTTTGGCCTATGAAGCGGAAGTACCAGTAAACTGGGTTGAGGAATTGGGAACAGCTATTGCTAATGAAGAGGTTCTTCCTGATGGAACTTCTGAGCGTGGAGGCTATCCAGTTGTCCGTAAACCAATGCGCCAATGGATGCTCAAAATCACGGCCTATGCGGAGCGCTTGCTTAATGACTTAGATGAACTTGATTGGCCAGAGTCTATCAAGGACATGCAACGCAACTGGATTGGGAAATCAACTGGTGCTAATGTAACTTTCAAAGTAAAAGGAGCAGAAAAGGAATTTACAGTCTTTACTACTCGTCCGGACACCCTTTTCGGTGCTACTTTCACTGTCTTGGCTCCTGAGCATGATTTGGTTGACGCTATCACAAGTCCGGAGCAAGCTGAGGCTGTAGCTGACTACAAACACCAAGCCAGCCTCAAGTCAGACTTGGCTCGTACAGACCTTGCCAAGGAAAAAACAGGTGTATGGACTGGTGCTTATGCTATCAACCCTGTCAATGGTAAGGAAATTCCAATCTGGATTGCAGACTATGTTCTTGCTAGCTATGGGACAGGTGCGGTAATGGCTGTTCCAGCCCACGATCAACGTGACTGGGAATTTGCCAAACAATTTGACCTTCCAATCGTCGAAGTACTTGAAGGTGGAAACGTTGAAGAAGCTGCCTACACAGAAGATGGCCTTCACGTTAATTCAGACTTCCTAGATGGATTCAACAAAGAAGACGCTATTGCCAAGATTGTGGCTTGGTTGGAAGAAAAAGGCTGTGGTCAAGAGAAGGTTACCTACCGTCTCCGCGACTGGCTCTTTAGCCGTCAACGTTACTGGGGTGAGCCAATTCCAATCATTCATTGGGAAGATGGCACTTCAACAGCTGTCCCTGAAAATGAATTGCCACTTGTCTTGCCTGTAACCAAGGACATTCGCCCTTCAGGTACTGGGGAGAGTCCATTGGCTAACTTGACCGACTGGCTTGAAGTGACGCGTGAAGATGGTGTCAAAGGTCGTCGTGAAACCAACACCATGCCACAATGGGCTGGTTCAAGCTGGTACTACCTCCGCTATATTGACCCACACAATACTGAGAAATTGGCTGATGAGGAACTTCTCAAACAATGGTTGCCAGTAGATATTTACGTGGGTGGTGCAGAGCATGCCGTTCTTCACTTGCTTTATGCTCGTTTCTGGCACAAATTCCTCTATGATCTCGGTGTTGTTCCGACGAAAGAGCCATTCCAAAAACTCTTTAACCAAGGGATGATTTTGGGAACAAGCTACCGTGACCACCGTGGGGCTCTTGTGGCAACCGATAAGGTTGAAAAACGTGACGGTTCTTTCTTCCATGTGGAAACAGGAGAGGAGTTAGAGCAAGCGCCAGCCAAGATGTCTAAATCGCTCAAGAACGTTGTTAATCCAGACGACGTGGTGGAGCAATACGGTGCCGATACCCTTCGTGTCTATGAAATGTTTATGGGACCACTTGATGCTTCGATTGCTTGGTCAGAAGAAGGTCTGGAAGGAAGCCGTAAGTTCCTTGACCGTGTTTACCGCTTGATTACAAGTAAAGAAATTCTTGCGGAAAATAATGGCGCTCTTGACAAGGTTTACAATGAAACGGTCAAAGCTGTCACAGAACAAATTGAGTCTATGAAGTTCAACACAGCCATTGCCCAACTTATGGTCTTTGTCAACGCTGCTAACAAGGAAGACAAGCTCTATGTTGACTATGCCAAAGGATTTATCCAATTGATTGCCCCATTTGCACCTCACTTGGCAGAAGAACTTTGGCAAACAGTTGCAGCAACAGGAGAATCTATCTCTTATGTATCTTGGCCAACATGGGACGAAAGCAAACTAGTTGAAGACGAAATCGAAATCGTTGTCCAAATCAAAGGAAAAGTCCGTGCCAAACTCATGGTCGCTAAAGACCTATCACGCGAAGAATTGCAAGAAATTGCTCTGGATGACGAAAAAGTCAAAGCAGAAATTGACGGTAAGGACATCGTGAAAGTGATTGCGGTACCGAATAAATTAGTTAACATTGTTGTGAAATAAGATAGGAATCCTTCAGAGTAGAATCTGGAGGATTCATTTTTTATTTGACAGGAAGTTTCTATTTTGTTAATATGATTAACAAAGAAAAGAGAGATTATGGATAAAAAAGAATTTATTGCATTTAATAATCGTTTCAATAGATTTATTTTAGCGTTTGACCAGTTAAAAAAAAATCAACATAAAAGTGGTGTTGACAAATCCATTACGTTGAATGAGGTACATTTGATTGTTGTGATTGGGAAAAATCAGCCCTTAAATCTAGTAAAATTATCTGAATTATTAGAAGTTTCGAGAAGTGCAATAACTCAAAGTGTTAGAAGATTGATTCAAAAAAATTTAGTTGTTTTTGATTTTGAACCGAATAATGGGAAAAATAAATATTTGAGATTATCTGAAAAAGGCATCGAAGTTTTTAAAATCCATAAGGAACAACAAGCGCATATTGAAAAATCAATCTTTTCAGTTTTAAACAACTATAGCGAGGAGGAACTTCAAACAGTTGTGAAATTGATGGATGATATTGAAAAGGTGTGGGGAGAATTACCGTGGTAAAAGTCGCGGTAAATTTTAAATACAATTGTTAATCAGATTAACAAAAAGGAGAAGATATGACTGTAAACATAGAACTGATTTCACAAACAGATTTAGCGGATGAATCTTTTTATATTGCTATCAATGGCTTAGAACCAAGGGCAATGTATTGTGTAGAAATGTACCTGTCTGATTATTACTGTATAAATGCTCCCTTGCTTTTAGATTATGATGTTATATGGAAATCAACCGCAATTTTTTTATCTGATCAGGACGGTATGATTGATACCTCTCAGACAGCATCTATTTCGGGATCTTATAAAGGAGTTTCAGAAATGGGATTATTCTTTAATGCGAAACCGTTGAAGAATAGGAAAAGGAGATTACCGAGTTCTCTTGATAGAATTCCATTACGAGATTGTTTTGGTGTTGAAATTAAAATCAAGCTGGGGAAAGATGTGGTCGCGGAGCAAAGTTTCGTAAGGCGTTATATGAATCTAGGAGTAAGATATCAAGATATCTATGACAAGCATTTTCAAGGTCGATTATTCTATGATGAAAAGTTAAGAAGGGCGCCAGCCGTGATTATTGTTAGCGGTAGTGAGGGGAGAATTGAAAAAGCTCAAAATATTGCCCAACTTTTATCTTCAAGAGGCTATATTTGTCTTGCGATAGCTTATTTTGGTTTAGAGGGATTACCCCAAAATTTAGAACGAATTCCGATAGAATGTCTGGAAGAGGCGAAAGATTTTCTATATCATCATCCTCAAGTTGATAATACAAAAATAGGAATATATGGTCGCTCTAAAGGAGCAGAGCTTGTTCTGGCTGGACAAAGTATTTTGGAAGATGTGCAATGTTTGGTACTCAATTCCCCCTCAAATGTAATATTTGAGGGAATAAAGGGAAAATTCAACTCTCATTCATCTTCTTGGACATATTTGCAAAAAGAACTTCCGTATCAAAAATTTCAGTTAGGAAATTATTTGTTAAACAAGTTTTTTGGAAAACACATTCCTGAAGATAGTAGGGCTCAGATTGATGTGAGTAAAATTGCCTCTCCTTTATTATTACTAGGAAGTGATGTTGATGAAATATGGAATGCATCATCCGCGATAGATGATATTATTTCACACTATAAAGGGAAATCCATTTTGTTTAAAAAATATCATGAAACAGGGCATATGTTGACGATTGCTTATCAACCGAATCATCGTTATCGAAAAGATTGGCGCTTATTAATGAAAGAAAGTGTAGACTCATGGTTTGCCACGATAAATTATTTTGATACACATCTGAAAAATTTGTAGATAGTGCTGAACCGTACTATAATAGTCCTAACTAAGATAAAAACACAGTTCTGGTTGGTAGTCCAGTCTACAAAAGCAATTGCTCAAACAAGATAAATTTGAACTCAAACAGTAAAAACGTAGAGAGAAGTACAAGAGTTACTAGTGACTTTCTCTTTCATAAAATAGAACAGCTCTTCTCGGATAAAAAGAGCTGTTTTTTGCTTGTATTGAAAATTCTTTTCATAGATTATTTCCTAATGGATTTACTTGTCGTTAAAAATTTGGCTAATGGAAGTTTCAAATTCAAGACAATACTTACTTGCTTCAAATTCAATCATATCATATTCAGCAGTTTCATTTTGATAGAAGGGATTGTGTGTCATGATTTCTAGTTAATTTTTTATTGTTTGATTTGGCGAGAATAATACTACCGATTCTTGAATTTTTCGGCCAGATGCGGTAAAACATCTCTTTTATAGCGCATATTTAAAAATATAATGTGTTCTTGTAAGTGTTTTTAAGCTTCATTTAGCAATTCGGTAGGAGAAAAATGGCTGTAGCCTTCTCTACTTTAACTTAACCCTAATCATCTCACCACTTAACCTTTCATTTTAACCACTTATCTCAAAAGTCGATTTTTCTGTCATTATTTTTGTTAAACTAGTGAGATAAAAGGAGGGAAGAAATATGATTTTACAAGCTAAACATTTGAGCAAATGGTACGGCAATCATATGGCTGTTGACGATATTCAGTTAGAGTTTGAAAAAGGGAGTTTTAATGCTATTTTGGGTCCCAATGGTGCAGGAAAATCAACCACCATTTCCATGTTAATTGGTTTGAAAAAGCCGACAAAAGGTCAGATTCGATATGCGCCAAATACGAAAATCGGAGTTGTTTTTCAAGCTAGTGTACTAGATGAGATGTTGACGGTTAGGGAAAATCTTACGATTCGTGCTCAACAGTATGAGGAGATTGCAGCAAGTCGTGTGGATGATTTGATCCATCAACTGGGTTTGACTGCTTTCCAGAAGCAACTATATGGGACTTTGTCAGGTGGGCAAAAACGTAGGGTTGATATTGCGCGTGCTCTTCTTTCACAGCCAGATATTCTTTTCTTAGATGAACCAACGACAGGTCTAGATATTCAGACTCGCAAAGCCATTTGGGATTTACTGTCTCGACTACAAAAGGATGAAGGGATGACTATTATCTTAACGACTCATTATCTGGATGAAGCGGATGAAGCGGATCAGATTTATATCGTTGATCATGGGAAAGTGATTGCGCAAGGTTCTGCGACGGCTATTAAAAGTCAGTATGCATCTAATATTCTAAAAATTCGTTTTAAAGAAATGAAGGATTTAGAAAAGTTGCTACAGACTGGAATGACAGTAAAGGAAGAAAATGAGTTGGAATATCTTTTTTATCCAAGGACATCACTGGAAGCTATTGAATATTTGGCAAAAGTACGAGAAGAAATTGATTCTTTTGAGTTTCGTCCAGGTACCATGGATGATGCCTTTATTGCACTTACAGGAAGAGAGGTTCGCTAATGTTAGCTTTATTGAAACGGAATTTTATCTTATATTTTCGTAATCGTTCAGGAGTATTTTTCTCATTATTGGGGGCATTGATTTCCTTCCTCCTTTATATCATTTTTTTGCAGAAGAACTTGACGGACGCTTGGTATCAACTCCCTGATAATACGAACCTTTTAAATAATTGGCTGATGGGTGGGACCTTGGCTGTGACTGGGATTACAACTAGTTTTACGGCTCTTACACAAATGGTACAGGATCGTGAAAATCAAGTGGATCAAGATCTCTTCTTGACAGATTTAGGGATCTGGGGTTTACAGGTGTCCTATCTAATCAGTAGTATTGCCATCTCTTTTGTCATGCAGGTGTTTATGTTTGCTGTTATGGAGTTTTATTTTAAAGAGAGTCCAGTTATCAGTCATTTACCGGAAATTGCTTTGATTATGTTGTTAAGCAGTCTGCTTTCAAGTTTGATAAATATTCTCTTGATTTACCGTTTTCAATCTGTAGATAGCCTTGGCAAACTGGCAACTATAGTGGGAACTGCTTCTGGATTTTTAGTAGGAACTTATGTCCCTATTGGAGTTTTACCTGATTTTGCACAGATTATCATGAAGGGTACCCCTGCAACTTATATTGCTTCTCTCTATCGACAAATTTTAATGAAAGAGCGGTTAGAAACTGCATTTACAGGAAATAGCAGATTGTTAAAGGAATTTCAAGAAAAAATGGGAATCCAAATCAACTGGCAAGAACTATTGACAAAGGAAGAGACATACTTTATAGTGGTTATTATCAGTCTTGTCGCTATTTTTCTTTGGATTTTATTTGTTAAAGTGTTTAGCAAGAGAAAATAAAAGTATATTGGAGAGAAAATGAAGATTCGTTTTGAAATGAAGGCAGAGTTTTCAGAAAAGGACCCACATATTGTAATTCAGGCAGCTCAGTTAACCGACCAAGCGAGGGAAGTCATGGAGTATTTAGAACAATTTTCAACAACCAATCAGGTGGCCATTCCTATTCGGGCGGATGATTATCTGGTTATGGTGAAGATTGAGGATATTATTCTAGCTGATATTGATAAGAATTTATTAACCATTTATACGGTAGACGGGATTTATAAAACTAAGGAAACATTGATAAACTTTCAGAATCGGATTAATCGGCGTAACTTTATACAGATATCACGTCATTCAATTATAAACATTGACCACTTAGAATCGTTATCAGATAGTTTTTCAGGGAACATGATGGCTAAAATGACTCGGGGCATCAAATCTAGTGTGAGCCGGAAATACGTTAAGTCCCTAATGAATTATCTAGGTTTATAGGAGAAAATCATGAAACGATTAATTGATTATTTTGTATCGGGAATGCGTACGGCTTCTTTCTTTTATTTGAGTATGATGTTATTAGCTCAGTGTTATCCAGGTATTACCTATCCTGAACCAATGATAAAAAATATTCTAGCCCTGTTTTTAATGGGTGGAATTATGGGGGTATTGACTTTAATACTTGAAAAGCTAGAGTTTCTTGCTTTTAGTATACGCGTAGGAGTTCATTTATTAGTGACAGCTACTATTTTAGTATTGACCTCTCTATTTTTTGGTTGGGGTTCAGCCTTGTGGAGTCCCTTGCTTTGGTTCTTTTTCTTGTTAATTTATGGATTGATATGGTTGTATCAAATCTGGCGGACTCATAAACTCACACAACAAATTAATCAAGCCTTGGAGAATAAAAGAAAGAAAACGGATAAATAGTGTAGTGTTTAGTATGAAGTTAGAGGAGAGTGCTAGTTTCCATTTAGAGTAATTTATGATATAGTATTTTCAGTGTAAAAACAAGGAGAATACTATGCCAGTAAATGAATATGGTCAGATGATTGGTGAGTCAATGGAAGGTTATACACCGGGCGAATTGCCTGCTATTGATTTCTTAGAAGGGCGTTATGCTAGGGTAGAGGCTCTTTCGGTGGAAAAGCATGCGGATGATTTATTAGCTGTATATGGTCCAGATACTCCTCGGGAGATGTGGACCTACCTCTTTCAGGAACCAGTGGCGGATATGGAGGAGCTGGTTGCCGTTTTAAATCAGATGTTGGCTCGTAAGGATCGCTTTTACTATGCGATTGTAGACAAGGAAACTGGTAAGGCCTTGGGAACTTTTTCACTCATGCGTATTGACCAGAATAATCGAGTAATAGAGGTGGGAGCAGTCACTTTTTCTCCAGAGCTCAGGGGGACACGAATAGGGACAGAGGCTCAGTATCTTTTGGCGCGCTATGTTTTCGAGGAGCTTAACTATCGTCGCTACGAGTGGAAATGCGATGCCTTAAATCTGCCATCCAGACGAGCTGCGGAGCGTTTGGGATTTGTCTATGAAGGAACTTTCCGTCAAGCAGTCGTTTATAAGGGGCGTACGAGGGATACGGATTGGTTGTCTATGATTGATAAGGACTGGCCCCAAGTCAAAGCTCGATTAGAAGCATGGTTGGCTCCTGAAAATTTTGATAAAAATGGACGACAGTACAAGAGCTTGAGAGAGTTTTAAGAGGTGTTGACATGATCACTATTAAAAAGCAAGAATTTGTCAAGCTAGAGGATGTTTTGCATCTCTATCAGGCTGTCGGTTGGACAAATTATACCGATCAATCAGAGATGCTGGAGCAGGCCTTATCTCATTCATTAGCGATTTATGTGGCGCTTGATGGTGATACTGTGGTGGGCTTGGTCCGTTTAGTCGGAGATGGTTTCTCATCAGTATTGGTTCAGGATTTAATCGTTTTACCTATCTATCAGCGTCAAGGGATTGGTAGTGCCCTAATGAAAGAGGCTTTAGAGGATTACAAAGATGTCTATCAAGTCCAGCTGGTGACAGAACAGACAGAAAGAACCTTTGGATTCTATCGTTCTATGGGCTTTGAAATCTTATCCACCTATAATTGTATAGGGATGACTTGGGTGAATAGAGAAAAATAACAAAACTTGTTTTTCTTAAGCAAAGTTTAAGAATGGTCTAGTATTATATAACCATTAAATAAAGACCTCCTAACTTTATTTAATGAAATCCTAAACTTTTTTCATCATAATCTCCTAATGAAGTCACCCAATCAGGTGGCTTTTTTGTGGGGTGAGGTGATGGTAATAGAAATTTTTTGAAAAGTGGTAGAATTTGAGAAAAGTTAAGCTAGTTTTAAGCTTCATCTTGTATCATATAGTTATTAAATAAAGACCTCCTAACTTTATTTAATAAAATCCTAAACTTTTCTTTTTCATAATAATCTCCCTTAACTCCACCCAATCAGGTGGAGTTTTTTGGCTCTATTTCAGGCTTTTGGAGACTATTCTAAAAATCATTTTTCGATATTTTTCGGTATTTTTCGGATTTTGGTCGGGGAATTGGCGGGGACTTTTTGAGATTTTGGCGGGGATTTTTTAGCGAATATGACTAAGAAATAGGTTTGTTGTTACTTCAGCTACTTCAAACTCAATTTGATTGTAAGTGACTGTTAATTGAAGGACTGGAACTGCTGTAATAATGATTTTGCTTGTCCAGTAGTGGCGTATTAAATGAGGAGTGACATGTAAGATTGTCTCTTCGTTTACTAAATCAAAATTTCTATGAAATTGATAGAATCCCTAACTTTCTCTTAAACTTGAAAGTCTTGTTGTAAAGCGGTTAAAGCTTGAGAAGCTGAGAATGTAAAGTTTTGACAAATTTTGTCAACTGTGGGATAATAAAAGGGAATTAAGTATTGTGTCTATATCATAGGCTAGAAAAGACCCCAAGCTCACGTCCAAATAAGCTTGGGGTCTTTTTGACACTATTTGTTCTTGTTTATCCATTTATCGACTAAGCGAAGAACGACACCGACCACAATTGGTCCGATGATAGTTTTAAGTATTGTATCCATCATGGGCTAATTCACCTCCTCTCGCAGGCGGTGTAGAAGTGCCGAACAATATTATACCATAAAAGAGAAATTGGGCAAAAACTCAATTTCAGGAGAAAATGAAGTAAATCTTTCCACAATAAAACGCATAGTATCAAGGTTTTCAACACTGATATTATGCGTTTTTTGATTTTAAAGACTTTTTTCTCAGACTTATGATTGGTTTTGTCAGTTTTCTTATTTTCGTGGAGGATTATGGAATTTATCTGTTCTTTACTGAATCCAACCTTTATGTAGAAGATTTATCCCAGAATGGATTATTTGGTTTTGTGACTTTCTTTATCATCTTTAATTTAGTTTTACTGGCTTTAGCATGCTGGGCAGGATACAAGTGGAAGAGGGGATATTAACAAAAGTGGAGAAAACTACATTAGTTCCTCTCCACTTTTATGTTTCTAGCTAATTGGTAATTATAACTTATTACGATCGAAGTCACCTATCCTTATCTTTCAAAAAATGGTCAATCTTAGCCATCAAGAGCTTGTGCTCGTATATTTTACAGATATCACGAGCCTGTAAATAATAGTCAAGAATTTCATCGTGCTTTAAAAAATCTTTTCCGGCGTTCGCAACGATAGTTAAAAGAGGCGCCAGCTGATAGCTGGTCTCTTTTTGTTTACAAAAGTCAATGGTTTCTAAGGCTTCTTGGACAGCTTCTAACTCCTTCCCTTTAGAGTGTAAATAATAGGCGAAATTATGTTTAACTCGAATATAACCAAATAAAAACTCTTGGTGGTTTAAATCTTTTTCCTGATACAAACTGATAAGAAGTGAGTTATTTTCTTCATATTCTGCATCACGCCCTACAGAAAAATAAAAATTAGATAAAGTATTGAGAAGTTTAAGATACACAGATGAGCTGATCGAAAGCTTTGGCAAAGCGTTTTCTAGACTGGCGATAGCTTCATCTTTGGAACTATGTAAGTAGAAAAGGATAATCGCTTGAATCCATAGAAGATAAAATTCATCCTCAGTAGACAGATACTGAGACTTTTCTTTTTCTAAGTTTAAGAGGTATTCTAAATCCTCGTAATTTCGATCTTCAAGTAATTTTTCTGCTAATTTCTTAAACGGTGTTATATTGGAAGTCATTTCAATCTGTTCATCGAAAAAATATTCTAAAGGAACTTGAAGCCGATTTGCAAGTTTATAGAGTAAATCAGCAGCAGGCATATAGTTGCCACGCTCTATTTTGCTGATTTGGCTTTGCTCACAAATTCCTTCGGAAAGTGTTTTTTGTGAGAAGCCTTTTTCTTTTCTCTTTGCTTTTAGTTTGTCAGATAATATGCTCATCTTTAAACCTTCTTTAAATAAATTTATGATTAATTATATACTTTTAATCTCTATTTTTCAACTTCCTGACACAAAAATAGTCTCAAAAGAATAAATAGAAAATAAACTGAAAAAAAGAATATTTTTATTGACAAAGAAGATTTAAAGTAGTACACTTACAAGTGTAAAGATAAGAAAAAGGTGGTTAATATGAGTATTTTAGCAAAGTTTCGTAAAATCATTTTATATCATCTTTTTTCAGGATTATTTTGTAAGCGTTTGCTTTAAAAAGCTATAAATCAACTACAATATATTTTGGGTTCGAGAGTTATACAACAAGATTCAACAATTAGTGTAGTTAATCTTGGACTGGAGGATTTATTTATTAAATGTTTGTGAAGTAACATTTATATAATGAATCGTGTCATAGATTGAAGGACTTAAAGGGGGTACTGTAAGTTTGCTATACCTTATTACCTTCTCATATAAGTAGTTATACAGGAACTACTCTATTATGTCTTTTGATGTGGGTGTATAGATATTAGGAGGAGAATAAAATGAGAAATCCAGTAATACAGACATCTAATTTATCAAAATCCTATGATGGGAAAATTATCTTAGATAAGATAGACTTTACGCTAAAACAGGGAGAAATTTATGGCTTACTAGGAAGAAATGGAGCTGGAAAGACAACCTTTATCAAGGCTATTTTAGGCTTGACAGCTATGGATAGTGGTGAAGTGAATATTCTATCTGAAAAACTGTTAGGTGAATTTTCTAAGGATTTGCTATCTCAAATCGGTGTGGTATTGGACAGTGCTTCTTTTTATCCTAATTTAACGGGACCTGAAAATCTCTCTATTTTTGCAAGATTGAGAGGAATTTCGCTAAAACAGGTAGAGCAAGCTTTACAAGTAGTAGGATTAGATGGGGAAAATAAAAAACTATTCAAGCAGTATTCTCTGGGAATGAAGCAAAGGTTAGCAATTGCTAACGCTATTATGCACCAGCCGAAAATTCTGATATTAGATGAACCAACAAATGGTTTAGATCCTATTGGTATCCTTGAAATGCGCCGTTATCTAAAGGAACTCAGTACCAATCATGGCATTTCGATTTTAATATCCAGTCACATTATTTCAGAACTTGAAAAGCTTGTAGATAGAGTTGGGATACTGCATGATGCCCACCTTATGGCTGAAAAGACTATGCAGGAATTAATAGATGGTGCAGATAAAAGGAAAATCCACCTAATTGTTTCGGATGCTCCTCAAGCTAAGGAAGTGCTTTGCAGGATAAATCTGCAAGAACAGATTAGTATTCTTTCGGATATAGAACTTGAACTTCAGGGAGAATCACCTACTTTTGACATTGCAGTCGTATCTAACTCCTTAAAAGATAACGGAATAGTTCTAAAAGAATATTCTTATAAAAACAATGAAAGTTTAGAGGATTACTTTAAGCGGGTAACAGGAGGTGAGGGAATTGCTTGATTTAGTGAAGATTGAATTTCTCAAACAAAGGCATCAAAAACTGAATTTTGTCGTATATGGTGTTGTTTCCCTCTACCTAGCTCTCATCTGTTATTATGTAAATGATGCGAGAGGCTTGTTTGACTCATTTCCCTTTGTCTATAAATTTTCTTTGTCTTATTTAAACTTTTTGATTCTCCCTTTGTATTGTGTTTCCTATACAATACAGGCATTTGGTGTAGAATATCGCTATCGCATCATGAACAACTTGAAACTCGCTTCAGCAAATCTAATGAAGACATTCTGGGCTAAGATTTTGTATATAGAAATCAATGCTCTGTGTATCATGTTATTCACCTATATTTCGGTTTCCTTATTCGCACTACTATCTCGCTTTTCTTCGACAGTCAGTTTGTCTTTATTATTAAGATTTTTCTATCTTTGTATGAGTAGTGGTGTCTTAATTCCCATGGGAGTATTTCCTTTAGTTGCTCTGGTCATGATAAAAGTCAGAGGCAAGGAGATAGTTGGAAATTTGGTCGGTGTCATGTATGTTTTAGTGTCATTTTTTTTAGCAAGGACGAGTCCAAATATCAGTCCAGTAACAAGTGCTAACAGTTTAATCTGGGAAGGAAATAGAGAAGGAGTGGTGCTTCAACAGCCAGCTATCTTATCGATTATTGTACTAGGTTTATCTTTACTTGTTTTGTCTTTCTTGTCCATTAAATCTTGGTTAAGAAAGGTGGATGGATAAATGTTGATGCTAGAATTGATTAAACTAAGAAGGCGAAAGATACTGTATATGATTCCCTTTGTAGCCATCCTGCTCTTTTTGTTAGAGTTTATGATTGGTCATCAGATTTATCAAGGGCATTCGTACGGTAGTGTGAATGGTTGGTATGTAGAAAATGGTTTCTTCTTTTTGAACTACTATTTTCTCCTCCCTTTTTCGAGCATGATTTTAGTGGATTCGATAAGAATAGAACAAGTGTCTAAAACGATTTCAAATCTCAGACTGATTCCTATCGATTTGAAACGATTACTCCAAGCGAAGTTTATGCTTACTTTGTTGATAAATCTACTAGTCAGTGAATTTACCTTTTTGGCTATGCTTATCCTAGAGCTAATGGATGGTGATTTTGCTTTCTCTAGTCTTACAATTTTATCGTGGGGATTTGGTTATGGAGTAATTGCTTTTGCTTATACACTGTCTGCTGGCATTATTGTCCTCTTCTTAGGAAAATATCGGAAGGAACTTATTCTTGCCCTACCACTTGCCTTTTTATTGTCATTTGCAGGTTTGTTTACTTTAACAACGGTTGTTGGGAGATATTATCTGGCAAATTTACTACTAATCATCATGGAGGAATTCACGATTTTAACAGTTTCTGTATATGCCGTGTGGCTGATTACCTTGGTGGCATGTCTTCTTTATTTGTTGGCAGATAAACGCATGATGAACACTATTTTTGCTTATAAATGACAAGCTGAGTAGATGAGGGTATAAACCTTTGAAAAATTTTGTGAACTATGGGATAATAAAAAGGAATTGAGTACTAGTTCTATATCATGGACTAGAAAAGACCCCAAGCTAACTTCCACATTAAGCTCGGGGTCTTTTTTGACACTATCTATTTTTGTTTAGCTATTTATCGTCTAAGCGAAGGATGACACCGACCACAATCGGTCCGATGATAGTTTTAAGGATTAGTTCTATCATGGGCTAATTCACCTCCTTTCGTAGGCGGTGTTGAAGTGCCGTATAATATTATACCACATAAGTGCTAAACTCAGGAGTCACCCAATCAGGTGGCTTTTTTGTTTGTGGCTTGGTTTTTTGATATAATAGAGCCATGAGTAGAATTTTAGATAATGAGATAATGGGGGATGAGGAGTTAGTAGAACGCACGCTCCGTCCTCAGTACTTACGTGAATATATTGGGCAGGATAAGGTCAAGGACCAGCTCCAAATCTTTATCGAAGCTGCCAAAATGCGGGATGAAGCGCTGGATCATGTCCTCTTATTTGGGCCTCCAGGTTTGGGGAAGACGACCATGGCCTTTGTTATTGCTAACGAACTGGGTGTCAATCTCAAGCAGACGTCTGGGCCTGTCATTGAAAAGGCTGGTGATTTAGTAGCGATTTTGAATGACTTAGAGCCTGGGGATGTCCTTTTTATTGATGAGATTCATCGCTTGCCCATGTCTGTGGAAGAGGTGCTTTATAGCGCCATGGAAGACTTCTACATTGATATCATGATTGGGGCTGGTGAAGGCAGTCGCAGCGTTCATTTGGAGTTGCCACCTTTTACCTTGATTGGTGCGACGACTCGGGCTGGTATGCTTTCCAATCCGCTACGGGCACGTTTTGGGATTACAGGTCATATGGAGTATTATGCCCATGCTGATTTGACGGAAATTGTCGAGCGGACGGCAGATATTTTTGAGATGGAAATCACTCATGAGGCAGCATCTGAGTTGGCCTTGCGTAGTCGTGGGACCCCTCGTATTGCCAATCGTCTCCTCAAGCGCGTGCGCGATTTTGCTCAGATTATGGGGAATGGGACTATCGATGATCTTATTACCGATAAGGCTTTGACTATGCTGGATGTTGACCATGAAGGTCTAGACTATGTGGACCAAAAAATCCTTCGGACCATGATTGAGATGTACGGTGGTGGCCCTGTCGGTCTAGGAACTCTTTCTGTTAATATTGCCGAGGAGCGCGAGACAGTTGAAGACATGTATGAGCCCTACTTGATTCAAAAAGGTTTTATCATGCGGACACGGTCTGGACGAGTGGCGACTGCTAAGGCATATGAGCATTTGGGATATGAGTACAATGAAAAATAAGCAAGAAATTCTAGAGGCTGTTAGAAAAAATCCAGATATGATGGCTATTCTGACTGTCATCCGAAACTTGGAGTTGACAGATTCCTGGTTGGCGGCAGGTTCTGTCAGAAATTTCATCTGGAATCTCTTGTCAGACAAATCCCCTTTTGACTGTGAAACAGATGTAGATGTGATTTTCTTTGATCCAGATATTTCTTATGAGGAAACCTTGTCCCTAGAGAGAAAGCTGAGAGAGGACTTTCCTCAGTACCAGTGGGAATTGAAAAATCAAGTCTATATGCACCAGCATAGCCCTCATACTGCTCCCTATACCAGTTCTCGTGATGCTATGAGTAAGTATCCAGAACGATGTACGGCTGTTGGACTACGCTTGAATGAAGAATCCGATTTTGAATTCTATTCCCCTTATGGTTTGGAGGATATTTTGAATTTTCAAGTTCGTCCAACTCCTCATTTTTTAGAGAATGAAGACCGAATGAAGCTCTATCAAACACGATTATCCAAGAAAAATTGGCAGGAAAAATGGAAAAAATTGATTTTTAAAAATACTTAAGGAAACTTTAAGCTAGGAAGTGTATACTAAGTCCATAAGTTAAGAAGACCTTAACTTAAACTCCTAAAACTTTTTCATAATAATCTCCCTATAAAATAGAGTCGCCCAATCAGGCGACTTATTTTTTTGAAAAATGGGCTTTGCGCCTGAGAATAATACTCAATGAAAATCAAAGAGCAAACTAGGAAGATAACCGCAGGTTGCTCAAAACACTGTTTTGAGGTTGCAGATAGAGCTGACGTTGTTTGAATTTGATTTTCGAAGAGTATAAATAGCTTAGTGATAGAAGAAAATAGGGAAATATGGTATAATGAAACGATAGATTTTTGAATAGGAATAAGATCATGTTTGGATTTTTTAAGAAAGATAAGGCTGTGGAAGTAGAGGTTCCGACACAGGTTCCTGCTCATATCGGCATCATCATGGATGGCAATGGCCGTTGGGCTAAAAAACGTATGCAACCGCGAGTCTTCGGACATAAGGCGGGCATGGAAGCGTTGCAAACTGTGACCAAGGCAGCCAACAAACTAGGCGTTAAGGTTATTACGGTTTATGCTTTTTCTACAGAAAACTGGACCCGTCCAGATCAGGAAGTCAAGTTTATCATGAACTTGCCAGTAGAGTTTTATGATAATTATGTCCCGGAATTGCATGCGAATAATGTTAAGATTCAAATGATTGGGGAAACGGACCGCCTGCCTAAGCAAACCTTTGAAGCTCTGACCAAAGCTGAGGAATTGACTAAGAACAACACAGGTTTGATTCTTAATTTTGCCCTCAACTATGGTGGACGTGCTGAGATTACACAGGCTCTTAAGTTGATTTCTCAGGATGTTTTAGATGCCAAAATCAACCCAGGTGACATCACAGAGGAATTGATTGGCAACTATCTCTTCACCCAGCATTTGCCTAAGGACTTACGAAATCCAGACTTGATTATCCGTACTAGTGGAGAATTGCGTTTGAGCAATTTCCTTCCATGGCAGGGAGCCTATAGTGAGCTCTATTTTACGGACACCTTGTGGCCTGATTTTGACGAGGCGGCCTTGCAGGAAGCCATTCTTGCCTACAATCGTCGTCATCGCCGATTTGGAGGAGTTTAGGAGGAAATATGACACAGGATTTACAGAAAAGAACCTTATTTGCAGGGATTGCCCTGGCTATTTTCCTACCGATTTTGATGATTGGGGGCCTCTTGCTTCAGATAGCAATTGGAATCATAGCCATGCTAGCCATGCATGAACTTTTGAAGATGAGAGGTCTAGAGACCATGACTATGGAGGGCCTCTTGACTCTCTTTGCAACCTTTGCCTTGACCATTCCCTTGGAGAATTATCTGACTTTTTTACCAGTTGATGGGAATGTGGTTGCCTATAGTGTTTTGATTTCAATCATGTTAGGAACGACTGTTTTTAGCAAGTCTTATACGATTGAGGACGCTGTTTTTCCTCTTGCTATGAGTTTCTATGTAGGCTTTGGATTTAATGCTTTACTAGATGCTCGCGTTGCAGGTTTAGATAAGGCTCTATTGGCCTTGTGTATTGTCTGGGCTACCGACAGTGGTGCCTATCTTGCTGGGATGAACTTTGGGAAACGAAAATTAGCTCCGACAGTTTCTCCAAATAAAACCTTTGAGGGTGCCTTGGGTGGTATTTTAGGTGCTATTTTAGTAACTATCATCTTTATGATGTTTGACAGAACAGTTGCTCTTCCGTATGGAATTTACAAGATGTCAGTCTTTGCTATTTTCTTTAGCATTGCTGGACAATTTGGTGATTTACTAGAAAGTTCGATCAAGCGTCACTTTGGTGTCAAGGATTCTGGGAAATTTATCCCTGGACATGGTGGTGTTTTGGATCGTTTCGATAGCATGTTGCTTGTATTTCCAATCATGCACTTGTTTGGACTCTTTTAATCAAAAGACGGAGGAAATACTATGCTCGGAATTTTAACCTTTATTCTGGTTTTTGGGATTATTGTGGTGGTGCACGAGTTCGGGCACTTCTACTTTGCAAAGAAATCAGGAATTCTAGTGCGTGAATTTGCCATTGGTATGGGTCCCAAAATCTTTGCTCATATTGGCAAGGATGGAACGGCCTATACCATCCGAATCTTGCCTCTGGGTGGCTATGTTCGTATGGCTGGTTGGGGTGATGATACAACTGAAATCAAGACAGGAACTCCTGTCAGTTTGACCCTTACTGATGATGGTAAGGTTAAACGCATCAATCTTTCAGGTAAAAAATTAGATCAAACAGCCCTCCCTATGCAGGTGACCCAGTTTGATTTTGAAGACAAGCTCTTTATCAGAGGATTGGTTCTGGAAGAAGAAAAAACATTTGCAGTGGATCACGATGCAACGGTTGTGGAAGCAGATGGTACTGAGGTTCGGATTGCACCTTTAGATGTTCAATATCAAAATGCGACTATCTGGGGGAAACTCATTACTAATTTTGCAGGCCCTATGAACAACTTTATCTTAGGTGTCGTTGTTTTCTGGATTTTAATCTTCATGCAGGGTGGTGTCAGAGATGTTGATATCAACCAGTTCCATGTCATGCCCCAAGGAGCCTTGGCCAAGGTGGGAGTACCAGAAACAGCCCAGATTACCAAGATTGGCTCACATGAGATTAGCAACTGGGAAAGTTTGATTCAGGCTGTGGAATCAGAAACCAAAGATAAGACGGCCCCAACCTTGGATGTGACTATTTCTGAAAAGGGTAGTGACAAACAAGTAACAGTTACCCCAGAAGAAAATCAAGGCCGATATCTTCTAGGTGTTCAACCGGGGATTAAGTCAGATTTTCTATCCATGTTTGTAGGTGGTTTTACAACTGCTGCTGACTCGGCTCTCCGAATTCTCTCAGCTCTGAAAAATCTGATTTTCCAACCGGATTTGAACAAGCTAGGTGGACCTGTTGCTATTTTTAAGGCAAGTAGTGATGCTGCTAAAAATGGAATTGAGAATGTCTTGTACTTCTTGGCAATGATTTCTATCAATATTGGGATTTTTAATCTGATTCCGATTCCAGCCTTGGATGGTGGTAAGATTGTGCTCAATATCCTAGAAGCTATCCGCCGCAAACCATTGAAACAAGAAATTGAAACCTATGTCACCTTGGCCGGAGTAGCCATCATGGTTGTCTTGATGATTGCTGTGACCTGGAATGACATTATGCGACTCTTTTTTAGATAATCGAGGAATATTATGAAACAAAGTAAAATGCCTATCCCAACGCTTCGCGAAATGCCAAGCGATGCTCAAGTTATTAGCCATGCTCTTATGTTGCGAGCTGGTTATGTTCGTCAAGTTTCAGCAGGTGTTTATTCTTACCTACCACTTGCTAATCGTGTGATTGAAAAAGCTAAAAATATCATGCGCCAAGAATTCGACAAGATTGGTGCCGTTGAGATGTTGGCTCCTGCCCTTCTCAGTGCAGAATTGTGGCGCGAATCAGGTCGTTACGAAACTTATGGTGAAGACCTTTACAAACTAAAAAACCGTGAAAAATCAGACTTTATCCTAGGTCCAACTCACGAAGAAACCTTTACAGCTATTGTCCGTGATTCTGTTAAGTCTTACAAGCAATTGCCACTTAACCTTTACCAAATCCAGCCTAAGTATCGTGATGAAAAACGCCCACGTAATGGACTTCTCCGTACACGTGAGTTTATCATGAAGGATGCTTACAGTTTCCACGCTAACTATGATAGCTTGGACAGTGTTTATGATGAGTACAAGGCTGCTTATGAGCGTATTTTCACTCGTAGTGGCTTAGACTTCAAGGCTATTATTGGTGACGGTGGAGCCATGGGTGGTAAGGACAGCCAAGAATTTATGGCCATTACACCTGCTCGTACAGACCTTGACCGCTGGGTTGTCTTGGACAAGTCCGTTGCCTCATTTGATGAAATTCCTGAAGAAGTGCAAGAAGAAATCAAGGCAGAATTGCTTAAATGGATGGTTTCTGGTGAAGATACCATTGCTTACTCAAGTGAGTCTAGCTATGCGGCTAACTTGGAAATGGCAACAAACGAGTACAAACCAAGCAACCGTGTCGTCGCTGAAGAAGAAGTGACTCGTGTTGCAACGCCAGATGTTAAATCAATCGATGAAGTTGCATCCTTCCTCAACGTTCCAGAAGAACAAACAATTAAAACCCTCTTCTACATGGCAGATGGTGAACTTGTTGCAGCCCTTCTAGTTGGAAATGACCAACTCAACGAAGTTAAATTGAAAAACTACTTGGGAGCAGATTTCTTTGACGTTGCTAGCGAAGAAGAAGTGGCAAATGTTGTTCAAGCAGGATTTGGTTCACTTGGACCAGTTGGTTTGCCAGAGAATATTAAAATTATTGCAGATCGTAAGGTGCAAGATGTTCGCAATGCAGTTGTCGGTGCTAACGAAGATGGTTACCACTTGACTGGTGTGAACCCAGGCCGTGATTTTGCTGCAGAATATGTGGATATCCGTGAAGTTCGTGAAGGTGAAATTTCCCCAGACGGGCAAGGAGTCCTTAACTTTGCGCGTGGTATCGAAATTGGTCACATCTTTAAACTCGGCACTCGCTATTCAGCAAGCATGGGAGCAGATGTTTTGGATGAAAATGGCCGTGCTGTGCCAATTATCATGGGATGTTACGGTATTGGTGTGAGCCGTCTCCTCTCAGCAGTTATGGAGCAACACGCTCGCCTCTTTGTTAATAAAACGCCAAAAGGTGAATACCGTTATGCTTGGGGAATCAATTTCCCTAAAGAATTGGCCCCATTCGATGTGCACTTGATTACTGTCAATGTCAAGGATGAAGAAGCGCAAGCTTTGACAGAAAAGCTTGAAGCAAGCTTGATGGGAGCTGGTTACGAAGTCTTGACAGACGACCGTAATGAACGTGTCGGAGTCAAATTCAGCGATAGTGACTTGATTGGATTGCCAATCCGTATCACTGTTGGTAAAAAAGCAGCCGATGGCATCGTAGAAGTTAAGATTAAAGCGACTGGTGACACCATCGAAGTTCATGCAGATAACTTGCTTGAAACGCTTGAAATTCTCAGCAAGAAATAAAAACTATAATCAGAAGAAAAACAAGGAAAAAATGTAACTAGTTTTTACCTTGTTTTTTCTGTATAATGGGAAAAATGAGTAGATAAAGAGGTAAATGTATGCTAAGATTTCCAAAGGATTTTGTCTGGGGATCCTCTACTTCTGGACCACAAACAGAAGGACGTGTAGCTGGTGACGGTAAGGGAGATAATCTCTGGGATTATTGGTACCAAGTGGAGCCAAATCGCTATTATAATGGAATTGGTCCAGATAAAACATCAACCTTTTATGAAAACTGGGAAAAGGATATTGAGCTACTGTTAGAAACTGGTCACACAGCCTTTCGGACTTCTATTCAGTGGTCACGGATTTTTCCACAAGGGCGTGGGGAAGTCAATCCTCAAGGTGTAGACTTTTACCGTAAGGTTTTTGAGGCTATTAAGGCCAAAGGGATTCGTCTTTTAGTCAATCTTTATCATTTTGATTTGCCTTTTGCCCTTCAAGAAGATGGTGATGGTTGGGAAAATAAGGCGACTGTCTCAGCCTATGAAGACTATGCTCGTTTTTGTTTTGAGACTTATGGAGATTTGGTAGACCAATGGATTACCTTTAACGAGCCCATCGTTCCAGTAGAATTTGGCTATTTTTACGATGCCCATTATCCACATAAGGTGGATGCAGAGGCAGCCGTTAAAGTAGCTTATCATACACAATTGGCTAGCAGTCGGGCGGTTAAGGCTTGTCATGAACTTTTGCCAGATTCCAAGATTGGGATTGTCTTAAACTTGACACCGGCTTATCCACGTAGTCAGCATCCTGCTGATGTCAAGGCCGCTCGCATTGCGGACCTCTTTCAGGCCCAATCTTTCTTAGACCCATCTGTTTTGGGGACTTATCCACAGGAGTTAGTAGAAATCTTGCATGAACACGGTCTCTTGCCTGATGCTACAGAGGAGGAGTTGGATCTCATTCGTGACAATACAGTGGACTTCCTTGGTGTCAACTACTATCAACCTTTGCGTGTTATGGCGCCTCGATTTGCTAAGCATCCAGAGAGTCCACTCTTACCAGAACATTTTTACGAGCCTTATGTGATGCCTGGACGTAAAATCAATCCTCATCGTGGCTGGGAGATTTATGAGCAAGGGATTTATGACATCGCCCAAAATATCAAGGAAAATTATGGCAATATCGAGTGGATGTTGACAGAGAATGGTATGGGTGTTGAAGGGGAAGAAAAATTCCGTGAGAATGGAATGATTCAAGATGATTACCGTATTGACTTTGTAAAAGGTCATCTTCGCGAACTTCACCGTGCCATTGAAGACGGAGCCAATTGTAAGGGCTACTTGATTTGGACCTTTATCGATTGCTGGTCATGGCTCAATAGCTATAAAAATCGCTATGGCTTGGTCGAATTAGACTTGGAAACGCAAGAACGTCGTCTGAAGAAATCAGGGCACTGGTTCAAGGAATTAAGTGATAATAATGGATTTTAAAAAAGACTCTGACTGATTATCCTAATTGGTCAGAGTTTTTTGCTTACAGGAGCTTAATTTGAACTATACCAATTTTTACTCTTGACAAGTGAAAGAAACAAGTATATACTGTTTTTGCTGATTCTATAAAAGAGAAATCAGACTATACCAATTTTAAGGAGAAAGCACAGCTGGTCTGTGTCGTATATACTATGTGTGGAATTGTTGGTGTTGTTGGAAACACAAATGCAACTGATATTTTGATTCAAGGGCTTGAAAAGCTCGAATACCGTGGTTATGATTCTGCGGGGATTTTTGTCCTAGGTGGTGCTGAAAACCATCTAGTCAAGGCTGTTGGTCGTATTGCAGAATTGTCTGCCAAGACGGCTGGTGTTGAGGGAACAACTGGTATCGGACATACTCGTTGGGCGACTCATGGAAAACCAACTGAAGACAATGCTCACCCACATCGCTCTGAGACTGAACGTTTTGTTTTGGTGCACAATGGGGTGATTGAGAACTACCTTGAAATCAAGGAAGAATACCTTGCAGGTCACCACTTTAAGGGGCAAACAGATACTGAAATCGCTGTTCACTTGATTGGAAAATTTGCGGAAGAAGATGGCTTGTCAGTTCTTGAAGCCTTCAAAAAAGCTCTTCACATCATCCGTGGTTCTTATGCCTTTGCCTTGGTTGACTCACAAGATCCTGAAGTCATCTACGTGGCTAAAAATAAATCACCACTTTTGATTGGTCTTGGGGAAGGCTACAATATGGTTTGTTCAGACGCCATGGCTATGATTCGTGAAACCAACCAATACATGGAAATCCATGACCAAGAATTGGTAATTGTTAAGGCTGATAGTGTGGAAGTTCAAGACTACGATGGCAACAGTCGTGAGCGTGCTAGTTACACTGCTGAACTTGACTTGTCAGATATCGGTAAGGGAACTTATCCTTACTACATGCTCAAGGAAATCGATGAGCAACCAACGGTTATGCGTAAACTCATCCAAGCCTACACAGATGAGGCTGGTCAAGTTGTCGTAGACCCAGCTATCATCAAGGCTGTTCAAGACGCAGACCGTATCTACATCCTTGCAGCTGGAACATCTTACCACGCAGGATTTGCTTCTAAGAAAATGCTGGAAGAATTGACAGATACACCAGTTGAACTTGGAATTTCATCTGAGTGGGGTTACGGTATGCCACTTCTCAGCAAGAAACCACTCTTCATCTTTATCAGTCAGTCTGGTGAAACAGCGGATAGCCGTCAGGTTTTGGTCAAGGCTAATGAAATGGGAATCCCAAGCTTGACAGTGACAAACGTACCAGGTTCAACTCTTTCACGTGAAGCCAACCATACCATGCTCCTTCATGCAGGTCCTGAAATTGCCGTAGCATCAACAAAGGCTTATACAGCACAAATTGCAGCCCTTGCCTTCCTTGCAAAAGCAGTCGGAGAAGCAAATGGCAATGCTAAAGCGCAAGCCTTTGACCTGGTTCATGAGTTGTCAATCGTAGCTCAGTCTATCGAATCAACTCTTTCAGAGAAAGAAACCATTGAAGCCAAGGTTCGTGAGCTTCTTGAAACAACTCGCAATGCCTTTTATATTGGGCGTGGTCAAGATTACTACGTGGCTATGGAAGCAAGCCTTAAACTCAAAGAGATTTCTTACATCCAGTGTGAAGGTTTTGCAGCAGGAGAACTCAAGCATGGAACCATTGCCTTGATTGAAGAAGGAACGCCAGTCTTGGCCCTCTTGTCAGATCCAGTCCTTGCCAACCACACTCGTGGAAATATCCAAGAGGTGGCAGCCCGTGGTGCCAAAGTCCTCACTATCGCAGAAGAAAATGTTGCTAAAGAGACAGACGATATCGTCCTTACGACCGTCCACCCTTACCTCTCACCAATTTCAATGGTTGTGCCAACGCAATTGGTCGCTTACTTTGCAACTCTGCACCGTGGCCTTGATGTCGACAAACCACGTAACCTTGCTAAGTCAGTAACTGTAGAATAAGCTAAAAAAGTCTAGTTATCTAGGCTTTTTCTTGTGAGCAGATTGGTTGCTTGTACTCATGATTCGTGTTATACTCTTCAAATCACGTCAGCTTCCATCTGCAACCTCAAAACAGTGTTTTGAGCAGCCTGCGGCTAGCTTCCTAGTTTGCTCTTTGATTTTCATTGAGTATTAGAATAATTTTTCGAATTGAAGGACCGAAATAGACAGGGAGAATCACAATGGTAGAATTGGGAATTTCGACATTTTGGGAAACAACAGTGCTTGAAGGGACTGGGCAGACTTACAGTCATGCTGAACGCATTCGCCAGTTGGTGGCAGAGATTGAACTGGCTGACAAGGTTGGTTTGGATGTATATGGGATTGGTGAGCACCATCGAGCGGATTTTGCGATATCTGCGCCAGAGATTGTCCTGGCAGCTGGGGCAGTCAATACCAAGAAAATCCGTTTGACCAGTGCAGTCAGCATTCTCTCGAGCATGGATCCGATTCGTTTGTTCCAACAGTATGCCACTATCGATGCTTTGTCAAATGGACGTGCGGAGATTATGGCCGGAAGGGGTTCTTTCACGGAATCTTTTCCCTTGTTTGGATATGATTTGAAAGACTACGAAGTCCTTTTTGATGAGAAATTAGACTTGCTCCAGTTAGTCAATGAAAAGACCAAGTTAGACTGGCAAGGGCGATTAACTCAAACAATCTCTGGCAAAGAAGTTTATCCTCGTCCAGTTCAGGACAAATTGCCCTTGTGGATAGCGACAGGTGGTCATGTCGAATCAACAGTGAAGATTGCTCAGGCTGGTCTACCGATTGTTTATGCTATTATTGGTGGCAATCCGCGTTATTTTAAAAAGTTGATTCAGGCTTATCGTGAGATTGGGAGCGAAGCGGGCCATGCCAGTCATGAACTAAAGGTTGGGGCCCATTCTTGGGGTTGGGTTGCTGAAGATGGCGAGCAGGCGGTGAAAGATTATTTCCATCCGGCCAAGCAAGTGGTGGATACTATTTCCAAAGACCGTCCGCACTGGCAGGAGTTGACCTATGAGCAATATTTGGAGCAAGTTGGGCCAAATGGTGCTATGTTTGTGGGCAATCCAGATCAGGTGTCCGAAAAATTGATTCGCATGATTGAAGACTTAGGTTTGGACCGCTTCATGCTCCATCTACCGCTTGGTTCCATGCCCCATGACCAAGTTCTAAAAGCTATTGAACTCTTCGGCACACAAGTTGTACCCAAAGTACGGGCTTATTTTGCCATGAAAGAGGCTTAATAAAAAATCCTAATCGAGTTTATTATGACGGCAAATATTGTGCAAAAATCAATCCCCCGAGTGTTAAGGCTTGGGGGATTGTTCTATAGGAGGGCTAGTTTAGTTCTCTTTTTTGTTTTTTAGTAAGAACCCGAGACCTAGAAGGGCAAGGAGACTAATTCCTGCAAACAGGAGTTTGTGATCGTTTTTGGTTCCTGTATTTGGAAGTTCAGCTTGTTTAGCTAGAGGCGCAGGTATATTTTCCTTGCTAGGGTTTTCTACTGATTCGTTTTGAACAGCTTCACTTACAGATGATGCTTGTGCTTCTTGTGTTGGTTGTTGAGCTTGTGAATCAGTTGTAGCTTGGCTAGGTTTATTTTCCGCATCAGCTACTTTTGCATCTGGTTTAGTAGAATCAGGTCTAGCTTGTGGAGCTGGAGTTTGCTGTTCCGATTTGATTACTCGGTTTGAAATATTGTCTTGACCATTATTGTGACCTTGTTCTTGTTTTAAGCTAGAAAGGTCAAATTCTGGTTTTTCTTCCACAGCTGGGGCAACGATGGCACCGCCTTGAGAGATTCTAAGAACAGTAGCTGTAAGGGCATTTAATTTCAAGCCTTTTTCAGTCCATTCGAGTCCTTTCGGGTTGGCAATTCCTACTGGCCCTGCTTGGTTTTCATCTGCTAAAACTTCAGCATTTCTGAGGTGGGCAAAGGCAGTTCCCAAATTAAATTCGCGAGCTTTTTCGTCCGCATTGACAAAGACTGCGTAGATGTCTCCATTTGGAGCAGTGATTTGGTAGCCAATTACTACGTCCTCTTTTGCCACACCATTTTGGCCTGGGACAGTGATGAGGTGGACACGGTCTTTGATATCTTGGAGACTCTTAAGTCGGAAGGCATCTGTAGATTGACGAAGAGCAATCAACCCTTTCATATAGTCACGGCTCTTGACATTTTCAGGATATGCTTTTCCATCTGTAGCCTTAGTCCAGTCAAACTTGTTAATAGCATCACTCGAATCATAAGAGTCATGGATGAAGTAAGGATAGTCAAATGGATTGCCGTCCTTATCACGCAACAAGTGAGATTTGTTTGGAACCTTATCCTCCGATACTGGAGTCTTGTAGGCTGGGTCACGGAATTGTTTAGTACGTCCGTATTCCTGACCAGAGTGGATAAACGGAGTTCCTTGAGCTGTCAAGACCATGAGGTTTCCAAGTCGCAAACGACGGTGGATTTCAGCATAGTTCTCAGCCTTGCTTGGGTCTTTTTTGATAGACTGGGCGATGATGTCAAAGAGGGTCAAGTTATCATGGGCTGCGATGTATTGGATGACATCTCCAGGGCTGTCAGCTTCAAAGTTGGTTGGTTGAGCAATGATATTTTTGAAGATGGTGTTGATATCACGCTTGCCACCTGTGATAAAGGCAGGTTGACCTTCGTTTGGATAACCAGACTTGAGGTTGTTACGAATGTCATCTGAAAAGACAGCGACTGTATCGGTATGTTTCATCCAATCTTGGTCAGCAGCTTTAGTAGGCATGTTCTCATCACCTGCATAGGTTCTCCAACCTTCACCAAGCATGATTAAGTGTGGATTGAGGGCGCGTGCGGCCTTGTACGCTTCTTCAATAGAAGCTGCATCATGGTCTCCCATCATATCGAAGCGGAATCCATCCACTTTGTAGGTATCAACTAGATATTTGATAGAGTCAACTAGGAGTCGTTTGGTCATATGGTGGGTTGTCCCCAAGCGTCCACCACCAAAGCTAGTGCGAGGTGTCCCATCAGCATCCATAAAGTGGTAGTAGTTTGGCTCTAAATTTTCAAAGATATCGACCTTGGCTGTATGGTTATAAACGACATCTAGGATAGCTCCCATGCCACGTTTGTGGATTTCGTTGATGAGGTTTTTAAATTCTGCGATTCGTTTTTCTGGATTTTTAGGATCGCTTGAATACATACCAGTCAAGGAGAAGTAGTTTTGAGGATCATATCCCCAGTTATAGTTGCTGTTGCTTGAAGCATAGTCAGACAAGCGTTCATGGTTTTTCAATTCATTGACAAAGTAGTAAGACAAGACTGGAAGGAGCTGGATGTGGGTTACACCCAAGTCTTTGAGATAGTCTAGTTTTTCAATAAATGCTTCAAAGGTACCAAATGGTTTGGTTAAGTCTTTTGCAATGGCAGGATCTGAAGTAAAGTCACGCACATGAGCTTCGTAGATAACGGCATCTTCACGAGTCTTGAAATTGTGAATCTTACCATAAGTCAAGTCTTGAGGTCCGAGTTTGGCTGGATCTACAAAGGCGGCTTTAGCCACTTTATGGGCATCGTCAATCTTAGCATCGTCACTATTCCAAGCAGCGAGGGACTTAGCGTAAGGATCGAGTGCAAGAACAGTTTTACCTTGACGTTCGATTTGGTATTGATAATAGTATCCAGTGAAATCTGTGATTCCGAGTTTGTTTGTGCTATCTAGAGTTTGTTTCCAAGTTCCTCTTTCCCCTTTTTCAAGAGCGACAGTTCCAACCACTTTTTCAGGGTTATTCTTGTCGTAGACAACAACAGAAACCTTATCAGCACTTGGTGACCAAAGGGTCAAATCAACCTGTTTTCCTTCTTCTTTGAGGTCGGCTCCAAGTTTGCCATCATAGCTGTAAGTCTCATCTTTGAGGCGCCAGCTTGTTTTGGTAGTAAATTGGTCGGAATTGTAGCTAACAGTATATGGATGTTTTGTGTCAGAGAAATCTCCGCTATAGGTCACTTTTTTACCAGCTTCATCAATTGCGACATCGGTGATAGCTACTTTGTTTCCTAGGTGATTAGTGATGTTGGAGTGCTTGAGGATATCTTCTTTTTTAGCACCGACTAGTGTTGAAAAACTACTTTCAATGCTAGAAGTTCCTACGTGTTGAGCCCCTGTCATGCGGATATCATGGACATAGTATGGATTTGTGTAAATCGATTCGTCATCGTCTTTTAGGAAAATTTGGCTATGATTTTTCAAATCTGTGAACTTATAATCTTCTTTACGGATTTTCACATCGTCTCCTTGTTTGTTTCTGTCTAGTAATAAAAATCCAAGGTCTTTAGCTGCATCTTTGAGTGGAATATCGATATAGCGACCATATTTGCCTGTATCCGTAAAGTCTGTTCCGTTAGGCCATTCACCACTACTTGGCTCTTTCACATCTCCCCAGTACCAAAGAGATTTCTTGTCATAGTTGCCGTCGGTGCGGTAGTAGTTGACGCGAATAGTTCCTGCAGGTTGTGGCTCGTAAGAGAAAACCTTGTGATCTTGGTCCAACCAAGCCTCATTCATCTTTGGTGCCAGTTTTTCTACCGATTTATCGCCGGTTAGATTTTTTCCAGCTGTATTATTGATGAGGAAGCTAATTTTCTTGGCTTGTTCTCCCTTTAATTTGACATCTAGGTAGTAGCCATAGTCATCTTTTTTGGCATCCTTAAAGGACAAGGCTCCATTGGGCCAGTTTTCAGACGGCTTTTCAACATCATCCCAAGTCCAAAGACCTTGAGAATCCTTGTTTTCTTCAGGGAGTTTCTTTACATGGATACGGAAGTGGTTGTCTTCGATTGGCTCTTCTGCCTTAGTTTCAGTCGTTACTGGACTCGTAGAAGTAGTTGGTTCACTTGAACGATCTTGTCCGGTTTGTGGTGCTGAATCGGCTGGGGTTGCAGCAGCAGTGGTTGCCTCTGTTGCAGGTTTTTCTTCTGTTTTTCCTAGGGAAGCGTTTGCATTTTCAGGCGAAGAAATATCACTTTCCTTCTTACCAGAGTTAACTGCTGTATCAGTAAGAGGTTGTGCAAGGGCAGTAGTAGCTTCATTATCAGTTCCCTTATTGCTTGTAGTATTTTCGTTGGCTGAGATAGTTGGTGTAGCCATGGCAAGCAGAACAAGGCTTGCTCCAATAAGGACAGAACCAGTTCCATTCTTGAGAGAACGGATGCTGTAAACCATTTTTTTCTCAGTGTGAGATGGTGTTCTTTTCATAATCAATCTCCTATAAATGAATTTCTTTATCAGTATAGCACGTAGTAAAACAATATGCAAGCGTTTTCCTAAAATTAAACTAAAAGAAAAATCGCAACAAATTTTGTTACGATTCAGCCAATCTTTTTTATAGGAAAAGATTTTGTCAAAAATTCGTCAATCCCCTTGAAAAATCTAGCTAAATAGGGTATAATATGAGTAATCATTTGTCGTAGGTTTTGTCTGAAATATTGTCCAGACAAGACTCACAGCAGTTAAATCTTCTGAAAAAGTCAGATTTAGCTGCTCTTTTTGTGCTTTTTTTCAGGATTTTGAGTACTTGTAACAAAGACTTAAAGATTCTGAAAATTTATCAAGAGGACACGGTGATAGGGGTTTTTAAAACCATATGACGATTAGAAAAGCCTGATTGACAAGGCTTGGAACTTATTTACAAAGGAGAATCATCTTGGCAGGACATGACGTTCAATACGGGAAACATCGTACCCGTCGTAGTTTTTCAAGAATCAAAGAAGTTCTTGACTTACCAAATTTGATTGAAATTCAAACTGACTCATTCAAAGATTTTCTAGACCATGGTCTTAAGGAAGTGTTTGAAGATGTATTGCCAATTTCAAACTTCACAGACACAATGGAGTTGGAATTTGTTGGATATGAAATCAAGGAACCAAAATACACGCTAGAAGAGGCTCGTATCCACGATGCTAGCTACTCAGCACCAATTTTTGTAACCTTCCGCTTGATCAATAAAGAAACAGGCGAAATCAAGACCCAAGAAGTTTTCTTTGGTGATTTCCCAATCATGACAGAGATGGGTACTTTCATTATCAATGGTGGTGAACGTATCATCGTATCTCAGTTGGTCCGCTCACCAGGTGTTTACTTTAACGATAAAGTTGATAAAAACGGTAAAGTGGGTTACGGTTCAACTGTTATCCCTAACCGTGGGGCTTGGTTGGAGCTTGAAAGCGACTCAAAAGACATCGCCTACACTCGTATCGACCGTACGCGTAAGATTCCATTTACAACCTTGGTTCGTGCCCTTGGTTTTTCAGGTGATGATGAAATCTTTGATATCTTTGGTGATAGCGAATTGGTTCGCAATACTGTTGAAAAAGATATCCACAAGAACCCAATGGACTCTCGTACAGACGAAGCCTTGAAAGAAATTTACGAACGACTTCGTCCGGGTGAGCCTAAGACTGCTGAAAGCTCACGTAGCTTGCTTGTGGCTCGTTTCTTTGATCCACGTCGCTATGATCTAGCAGCAGTTGGTCGTTACAAAATCAATAAAAAACTCAATGTTAAAACACGTTTGCTCAACCAAACCATTGCAGAGCCATTGGTAGATCCTGAAACAGGAGAAATCTTGGTAGAAGCTGGAACAATCATGACTCGTAGCGTGATTGAAAGTATTGAAAGCCATTTGGATGGTGATTTGAACAAGATTGTTTACATTCCAAATGATGCAGCCGTTGTGACTGAGCCAGTTGTTCTTCAAAAATTCAAGGTTGTTGCACCAACTGATCCAGACCGCGTCGTAACTATCATCGGTAATGCTAATCCAGATGACAAGATTCGTATCGTCACTCCTGCAGATATCCTTGCTGAGATGAGCTACTTCCTCAACTTGGCTGAAGGACTTGGCCGTGTAGATGATATCGACCACCTTGGAAACCGCCGTATCCGCGCGGTTGGTGAATTGCTTGCCAACCAAGTACGCCTTGGACTTTCTCGTATGGAACGTAATGTCCGTGAACGTATGTCTGTCCAGGATAACGAAGTCTTGACACCACAACAAATCATCAATATCCGTCCTGTAACAGCTGCGGTTAAAGAATTCTTTGGTTCATCACAGTTGTCACAGTTCATGGACCAACACAACCCGCTTTCTGAGTTGTCTCACAAACGCCGTTTGTCAGCCTTAGGACCTGGTGGTTTGACACGTGACCGTGCTGGATATGAAGTACGTGACGTGCACTACACTCACTACGGTCGTATGTGTCCAATCGAGACACCTGAAGGACCTAACATCGGTTTGATCAATAACTTGTCATCTTACGGACACTTGAACAAGTATGGTTTTGTTCAAACACCATACCGTAAGGTTGACCGTGAAACAGGTGTTGTCACAAACGAAATCGTTTGGTTGACAGCCGATGAAGAAGATGAATTTACTGTAGCACAGGCTAATTCTCGTCTGAATGAAGATGGAACATTTGCTGAGAAAGTTGTCATGGGACGTCACCAAGGGGTCAACCAAGAGTATCCAGCTAATGTTGTTGACTACATGGACGTATCACCAAAACAGGTAGTTGCCGTTGCGACAGCATGTATTCCTTTCTTGGAAAACGATGACTCCAACCGTGCCCTCATGGGAGCCAACATGCAACGTCAGGCTGTGCCATTGATTAATCCTAAAGCACCTTACGTTGGTACTGGTATGGAATACCAAGCAGCCCACGATTCAGGAGCTGCTGTGATTGCTCAGTATGACGGTAAAGTTACTTATGCAGATGCTGACAAGGTAGAAGTTCGTCGTGAAGATGGTTCATTGGACGTTTACCACATCCAAAAATTCCGTCGTTCAAATTCAGGTACTGCTTACAACCAACGCACTCTTGTAAAAGTTGGCGATGTCGTTGAAAAAGGCGATTTCATCGCTGACGGACCTTCTATGGAAAATGGAGAAATGGCGCTTGGACAAAACCCAATCGTTGCCTACATGACTTGGGAAGGATACAACTTCGAGGATGCTGTTATCATGAGCGAACGCTTGGTGAAAGACGATGTCTACACATCTGTTCACCTTGAAGAATACGAATCAGAAACGCGCGATACAAAGCTTGGGCCTGAAGAAATCACTCGCGAAATTCCAAACGTTGGTGAAGATGCCCTTAAAGACCTTGACGAAATGGGTATTATCCGTATCGGTGCTGAGGTTAAAGAAGGTGATATCCTTGTAGGTAAAGTAACACCTAAGGGTGAGAAAGACCTTTCAGCTGAAGAACGTCTCTTGCACGCTATCTTCGGAGATAAATCTCGTGAAGTGCGTGATACTTCTCTTCGTGTACCACACGGTGCCGATGGTGTCGTTCGTGATGTTAAGATCTTTACACGTGCAAATGGAGATGAATTGCAATCAGGTGTTAATATGCTGGTTCGCGTCTACATCGCTCAAAAACGTAAGATCAAGGTCGGAGATAAGATGGCCGGACGTCACGGAAATAAAGGGGTTGTCTCTCGTATCGTTCCTGTAGAAGACATGCCTTACCTTCCAGATGGAACTCCAGTCGATATCATGTTGAACCCACTTGGGGTGCCATCACGTATGAATATAGGTCAGGTTATGGAGCTCCACCTTGGTATGGCTGCTCGTACTCTTGGTATTCATATCGCAACACCAGTCTTTGACGGAGCAAGTTCTGAAGACCTTTGGTCAACTGTTAAAGAAGCTGGTATGGATAGCGATGCCAAAACGATCCTTTACGATGGACGTACTGGTGAACCATTTGATAACCGTGTTTCTGTCGGAGTCATGTACATGATCAAACTCCACCACATGGTTGATGATAAATTGCACGCGCGTTCAGTCGGACCTTACTCAACCGTTACTCAACAACCACTCGGAGGTAAAGCTCAGTTTGGTGGACAACGTTTCGGTGAGATGGAGGTTTGGGCTCTTGAAGCCTACGGTGCGTCAAATGTCCTTCAAGAAATCTTGACTTACAAGTCTGACGATATCAACGGACGTCTGAAAGCTTATGAAGCCATTACAAAAGGAAAACCAATTCCAAAACCAGGTGTTCCAGAATCCTTCCGAGTTCTTGTCAAAGAATTGCAATCTCTTGGTCTTGACATGCGTGTCCTAGACGAAGATGACCAAGAAGTGGAACTTCGTGACTTGGATGAAGGAATGGACGAAGATGTCATCCACGTAGATGACCTTGAAAAAGCCCGCGAAAAAGCAGCACAAGAGGCTAAAGCAGCCTTTGAAGCTGAAGAAGCTGAGAAAGCAACAAAAGCGGAAGCAACAGAAGAAGCTGCTGAGTAAGAAAAAGCAGTTCACTTAGAATAGAAAGGGAAGAAATAGTGGTTGATGTAAATCGTTTTAAAAGTATGCAAATCACCCTAGCTTCTCCAAGTAAAGTCCGTTCATGGTCTTATGGAGAAGTCAAAAAACCTGAAACAATCAATTACCGTACCTTAAAACCAGAACGTGAAGGGCTCTTTGATGAAGTTATCTTTGGTCCTACAAAAGACTGGGAATGTGCTTGTGGTAAGTACAAACGCATTCGTTACAGAGGAATTGTTTGTGACCGTTGTGGGGTTGAAGTAACGCGTACAAAAGTTCGTCGTGAGCGTATGGGGCACATTGAGTTGAAAGCTCCTGTATCTCACATCTGGTACTTCAAGGGGATTCCAAGCCGTATGGGCTTGACCCTTGATATGAGCCCTCGTGCCCTCGAGGAAGTTATCTACTTTGCGGCTTATGTGGTGATTGATCCTAAGGATACACCACTTGAGCACAAGTCTATCATGACAGAGCGCGAATACCGTGAGCGTTTGCGTGAGTATGGTTATGGATCATTCGTTGCCAAGATGGGTGCCGAAGCCATCCAAGACCTTTTGAAACAAGTAGATCTTGAAAAAGAAATTGCTGAACTCAAAGAAGAGTTGAAAACAGCTACTGGACAAAAACGTGTCAAAGCTATCCGTCGTTTGGATGTTTTGGATGCCTTTTATAAGTCTGGTAACAAACCTGAATGGATGATTCTCAACATTCTTCCGGTTATTCCACCAGATCTTCGTCCAATGTTGCAGTTGGATGGTGGCCGTTTTGCCTCATCTGACTTGAATGACCTTTACCGCCGTGTTATCAACCGTAACAACCGTTTGGCTCGTTTGCTTGAGTTGAATGCACCAGGTATCATCGTTCAAAATGAGAAGCGTATGCTTCAAGAAGCGGTTGACGCTTTGATTGACAATGGTCGTCGTGGTCGTCCAATCACAGGACCAGGTAGCCGTCCACTGAAATCATTGAGCCACATGCTTAAAGGTAAACAAGGACGCTTCCGTCAAAACTTGCTCGGTAAACGTGTTGACTTCTCAGGACGTTCCGTTATCGCCGTTGGTCCAACGCTTAAGATGTACCAATGTGGTGTGCCACGTGAAATGGCGATCGAGCTCTTTAAGCCATTCGTGATGCGTGAAATCGTTGCACGTGATATCGTGCAAAACGTTAAAGCTGCTAAACGCTTGGTGGAACGTGGAGACGAACGCATCTGGGATATCCTTGAAGAAGTGATCAAAGAACACCCAGTGCTTTTGAACCGCGCACCGACCCTTCACCGTTTAGGTATCCAAGCCTTCGAGCCAGTCTTAATTGATGGTAAGGCCCTTCGCTTGCACCCGCTTGTCTGTGAAGCCTACAATGCCGACTTTGACGGGGACCAAATGGCCATCCACGTACCGCTTTCAGAAGAAGCCCAAGCAGAAGCTCGTATCTTGATGCTAGCTGCTGAGCACATCTTGAACCCGAAAGATGGTAAACCAGTTGTTACTCCATCTCAGGACATGGTTTTGGGTAACTACTACTTGACAATGGAAGAAGCTGGTCGTGAAGGTGAAGGAATGGTCTTCAAAGACCGTGACGAAGCGGTTATGGCTTACCGTAATGGTTATGTTCACCTCCACTCACGTGTTGGTATCGCAACAGACAGCCTCAACAAACCATGGACAGAAGAGCAAAAACACAAGGTCTTGCTTACAACAGTTGGTAAAATCCTCTTCAACGACATTATGCCAGAGGGTCTACCATACTTGCAAGAACCAAACAATGCCAACTTGACAGAAGGCGTTCCAGCTAAATACTTCTTGCCACTTGGTGGAGATATCAAGGAAGCTATCAGCAATCTTGAACTTAACCCTCCATTCAAGAAGAAAAACCTTGGAAATATCATCGCTGAAATCTTCAAACGTTTCCGTACGACAGAAACTTCTGCCCTACTTGACCGTATGAAGAACCTCGGTTACCACCACTCAACTCTTGCAGGATTGACAGTGGGTATTGCCGATATCCCAGTCGTTGATGACAAGGCTGAAATCATTGAAGAATCACACAAACGTGTAGAACAAATCACAAAACAATTCCGTCGTGGTATGATCACAGACGACGAGCGATACAATGCCGTTACAGCTGAATGGCGTGCTGCCCGTGAAAAACTTGAGAAACGTTTGATTGCCAACCAAGATCCTAAGAATCCAATCGTTATGATGATGGATTCTGGAGCCCGTGGTAACATCTCAAACTTCTCACAGCTTGCCGGTATGCGTGGTCTGATGGCGGCTCCGAACGGACGTATCATGGAATTGCCAATCCTTTCAAACTTCCGCGAAGGTTTGTCAGTACTCGAAATGTTCTTCTCCACTCACGGTGCTCGTAAAGGTATGACCGATACGGCCCTTAAGACAGCCGACTCAGGTTACTTGACTCGTCGTTTGGTTGACGTTGCCCAAGACGTTATCATCCGTGAGGACGATTGTGGAACTGACCGTGGTCTCTTGATCCGCTCTATCGCAGAAGGAAAAGAGATGATTGAGTCTCTAGAAGAACGTCTCAACGGTCGTTACACTAAGAAAACTGTTAAACATCCAGAAACTGGTGCAGTGATTATCGGTCCAAATGAGTTGATTACAGAAGACAAGGCGCGTGAAATTGTCAATGCTGGTGTGGAAGAAGTGACTATCCGTTCCGTGTTTACATGTAACACTCGTCACGGTGTCTGCCGTCACTGTTACGGTATCAACTTGGCGACTGGTGATGCGGTTGAAGTTGGTGAAGCAGTTGGTACAATCGCTGCCCAATCTATCGGGGAACCTGGTACACAGCTTACAATGCGTACCTTCCACACGGGTGGGGTTGCCTCAAATACCGATATCACTCAGGGTCTTCCTCGTGTCCAAGAAATCTTTGAAGCCCGCAACCCTAAAGGGGAAGCGGTTATTACAGAGGTTAAAGGACAAGTTACCGCTATCGAAGAAGATGCATCAACTCGTACCAAGAAAGTCTTTGTTAAGGGCGAAACTGGTGAAGGTGAGTACGTCGTTCCATTTACAGCTCGTATGCGTGTCGAAGTTGGAGACCAAGTAGCGCGTGGTGCTGCTCTTACAGAAGGTTCTATCCAACCAAAACGTCTCCTTGCAGTTCGTGATGTCTTGTCAGTTGAAACTTACCTTCTTGGTGAAGTACAAAAAGTTTACCGTAGCCAAGGGGTAGAAATCGGTGACAAACACATCGAGGTAATGGTTCGTCAAATGATCCGTAAAGTCCGTGTCATGGATCCAGGTGACACAGATCTTCTCATGGGTACCCTTATGGATATCAATGACTTTACAGATGCTAACAAAGATGTCCTTATCGCAGGTGGAGTTCCAGCGACAGGTCGCCCAGTTCTTATGGGAATTACCAAAGCCTCACTTGAAACAAATAGTTTCTTGTCAGCGGCTTCCTTCCAGGAAACAACTCGTGTCCTTACTGACGCGGCTATCCGTGGTAAGAAAGACCATCTTCTTGGACTTAAAGAAAATGTTATCATCGGTAAGATCATCCCAGCAGGTACTGGTATGGCCCGTTACCGTAACCTTGAACCACATGCTATCAACGAAGAAGAATACCTTAATCCTCCAGTAGAGGAAGAAGGAAATGAAGAAACAACAGAAGTAGTTGTGGATACTGCCGTTGAAACTGTGGAAGAAACAGTAGAATAAAAGCAGATGAGAGAGCCTTCGGGTTCTCTTTCTCTTTTCTGAAAACTTTCTCCATTTTTCCATGAAATGTGGTAAAATAAAAGAAAGAAGCTGACAAAGGAGACGGGTATGGAACAAACATTTTTTATCATTAAACCAGATGGTGTAAAAAGAGGACTAGTAGGTGAAGTGTTGAAACGCATCGAACAACGTGGATTTACAATCGAAAAATTAGAGTTGCGTTCAAAGGTTTCAGAAGAGTTGGTTGACCAGCACTATCAGGACTTGGTTGGTCAGAGTTTTTACCCACCGATTCGTGAATTCATGACTTCAGGACCAGTTCTTGTGGGCATCATTTCTGGTCCCAAAGTAATCGAAACTTGGCGGACTATGATGGGAGCAACTCGTCCAGAAGAAGCTTTACCAGGAACGATTCGAGGTGATTTTGCAAAAGCTGCTGGAGAAAATGAGGTTATCCAAAATGTTGTACATGGTTCAGATTCAGAAGAGTCAGCTAAGCGAGAAATTGCTCTTTGGTTTTAAGAGAAATAATAAAAGTTTGATGTAAGGGATACTTGCATCAAACTTTTTTGCATTTTAGAGTAGAAAACTGACAGTTGAGAAATATTTTAGCAATGGTAAGAATTTCTAGCCTATAATAAGAGCAAGTAGGGAGGAAGAATGATGGAAAAAATGAAAAAGCAAATTCGTGTTTTGTTATTGCTGACGTTTTTTGGTCTTAGTAGCTGTTCTTGTTTAAGTTTATCGACTTGGGCCTTGATGTTAAATCAAAACTGCTTCTATTATTTAGTTGGCATGTTGCTCCTTGCCAGTATTGGTGCAGGGCTAAACTACTATAGTGGACAGCGAAATCAATCTTATTCAGTTTTTAGAGCAGATAAGAAACAACTCTTGTATACTTTGTTACTCTTAGTAAACATTTTGGGTTTAGCTTTAATTGTCATAGAACATATCCTTGTAGGAAATACATCCGTAGAAGGATTTGTGGAAGCCTTTCTTCCGAGTTTCTTTTTCTTATTTGGTATTGATTTGTTAGTTTTTCTACCAATTCAGAAGTATGTAAATGGATTGAAAAAGATTTTGGGAAAGAAGGAAATGTGTTTTATTAGTGGACTAGCTATTCTAATCTTTCTCAGAAATCCTTGGATGCTATTATCCATGACCTTTTATATTACCTTGGGAATGCTATTTCTAGGACTATTGGTGCCAAAAGTCATTCGCTGGGAAGTTTCATTTTACAGTCATTTGATGAGAGATATCTTGTTAGTTGTCTTCTTGCTGTTTCTATTTTAAGAATAAAAAAAGAGATAGTTCTAGTTTTACAATTTATAATATGGAATTCACAGATAATATCTCGACAAAGGACAACTTTTTGGTATAATAGAAATATGTACACTAAAAACGAAGAAGAGTTACAGTCCTTAGGTGAACGTTTGGGCTATTTATTAGAAAAGAATGATGTTTTAATTCTAACTGGAGAACTTGGAGCAGGCAAAACGACCTTTACAAAAGGTCTAGCTAAAGGGTTACAGATTTCCCAGATGATTAAGAGTCCAACCTATACTATCGTAAGAGAGTATGAAGGTCGTCTTCCGCTTTACCACCTAGATGTTTATCGTATTGAGGGAGATGCGGATTCTATTGATTTGGATGAGTTTCTCTTTGGTGGTGGGGTAACTGTCATCGAGTGGGGACATCTTTTAGGTGATGCCTTGCCAGATACTTATTTAGAATTGGAAATTCTAAAAGAAGAAGACGGTCGCAGATTAAACTTCAAAGCCAAGGGTTTGCGTGCAGAAAAACTCTTAGAGGAGCTTCAACATGGAGTATGAATTGCTCATTAGAGAAGCAGAACCTAGTGATGCGGCTGAATTAGTGACATTTTTAAATCGTGTCAGTGTAGAAACAGATTTTACCAGTCTGGACAGGAATGGCATTTTGATGACAGATACTGAGATGGAGTTGTTTTTGGATAAACAGGCTCACTCGGAAAATCAAATCACTTTACTGGCCTTGCTGAATGATGAAATTGCTGGTCTTGTAAATATCACAGCTGATCAACGCAAGAGAGTTCGTCATATTGGAGATCTCTTTATTGTGATTGGTCAGAAGTATTGGAATAATGGACTGGGGAGTTTGTTACTTGAAGAAGTCATAGAATGGGCACAGGCTAGTGGCATTCTTCGTCGACTTCAACTTACTGTCCAAACTCGTAATCAGGCTGCAGTTTATCTATATCAAAAACATGGCTTTGTAATTGAAGGTAGACAAGAGCGCGGTGCGTACATAGAAGAAGGGGAATTTATCGATGTTTACCTGATGGGTAGGCTGATAGATTAATAGAAATATGGTTAAAAAAATTATTGGAATGGTGCTAGCTTTTCTAGCTGTGACGGTTTTGGGTGTGGGTGTTTTTGCTTATACTATTTATCAGCAAGGTACACAAACCTTATCAAAAACCTATAAAAAAATTGGAGAAGAAACCAATGTTATTGAGGCGACTGAACCATTAACGATTCTTTTGATGGGGGTTGATACTGGAAACGTGGAACGAACGGACCCTTGGGAGGGAAATAGTGATTCCATGATTCTCTTGACGGTGAATCCACATACTAAGAAAACCATGATGTTGAGTTTGGAACGTGACATCCTGACTAAAATTCAGCATAAAGATGGCCAGATTGAGGAAGCGAAGTTAAACGCTGCCTATGCTGGTGGTGGTGCAGAGTTAGCTATTTCAACCATTCAAAAGATGATGAATATCCATATCGATCGCTACATTATGGTTAATATGCAAGGATTGCAACAATTGGTAGATGCAGTGGGTGGCATAACCGTCAACAACACGCTAGGCTTCCCAATTTCTATTAGTGATCAAGAGGAATTTAATACCATTTCTATCGGTGTTGGAGAACAGACAATAAATGGAGAAGAAGCGCTTGTTTATTCCCGCATGCGTTATCAAGACCCAGAAGGAGACTACGGACGTCAGAAGCGTCAGCGTGAAGTCATTCAAAAGGTTGTTGAAAAAGTTCTTAGTTTGAATAGTGTCAGTCACTACCAATCTATTTTAAAAGCCCTAAGTACGAATATGCAAACCAACATTGATTTATCTGCAAAAAGTATTCCAAGCTTGTTGGGCTATAAAGATTCATTTAAAACCATTGAATCACAACAGTTGAAGGGTGAGGGAGAGATGTTGCAAGGCATTTCTTACCAGATTGTTTCTAGAGAGCATATGTTGGAAATGCAGAATATATTGCGACGTTCTTTGGGGCAAGAAGAAGTCACTCAGCTTGAAACAAATGTTGTCTTATTTGAAGATTTGTTTGGACGGGTGCCTGTTGGTGATGGGGAGAATCAACAACAAGGTGTTTTTGTAACAAATGAAGTAGAATAGTTCGTTTTTTAATACAAATAAAAAATTAATCGTGGGAAATTTCCTGCGATTTTTTCAAAAAAATACGAATAGATAGGTAGGAGGAAACATGAAAGCAGAAATCATTGCTGTTGGAACAGAGATTTTGACAGGACAGATTGTCAATACCAATGCCCAGTTTTTATCGGAAAAACTAGCAGAGATTGGGGTAGACGTATATTTTCAAACGGCTGTAGGAGACAATGAAGCTCGTCTCTTGTCCCTGCTTGAGATTGCCAGTCAACGCAGCAGTCTGGTGATTTTGACAGGTGGTTTGGGGCCAACTGAGGATGATTTGACCAAACAAACTCTGGCTAAATTTTTAGGGAAAGAATTAGTCTTCGATCCTCAGGCTCAGGAGAAGTTGGATGTCTTTTTTGCCCAGCGACCAGACTATGCCCGAACACCGAATAACGAAAGACAAGCTCAACTTGTAGAAGGAGCGACTCCGCTACCAAACGAAACAGGACTGGCTGTGGGGGGAATATTGGAAGTCGATGGAGTGACCTATGTCGTCCTTCCCGGTCCACCAAGTGAATTAAAACCCATGGTTTTAAACCAACTTCTACCTAAGTTGATGACAGGGAGTAAGCTATATTCCCGAGTTCTTCGTTTCTTTGGGATTGGCGAAAGTCAGTTGGTTACGATTTTGTCTGATTTGATTGATAATCAAACAGATCCGACTTTGGCCCCTTATGCCAAGACAGGAGAAGTCACTCTGCGTCTGTCAACAAAAGCTAGCAGCCAAGAAGAGGCGAATCAAGCGCTGGATATCTTGGGAAATCAAATCTTGGACTGCCAGACTTTCGAAGGAATTTCTTTACGAGACCTCTGTTATGGTTATGGAGAGGAGGCTAGCTTGGCCAGCATTGTGGTAGAAGAACTGAAAAAACAAGGGAAAACTATCACGGCTGCAGAGAGTTTGACGGCAGGGCTTTTCCAAGCTACTGTGGCGGATTTTTCAGGAGCTTCAAGTATATTTAAGGGTGGTTTCGTGACCTATAGCCTGGAGGAAAAATCAAAGATGTTGGATATTCCTGTCAAGGACTTGGAAGAACAGGGTGTGGTATCTGAATTTACAGCTCAGAAGATGGCTGAGCAGGCACGAAGCAAGACCCAGTCAGATTTTGGCCTTAGTTTGACTGGAGTGGCAGGACCAGATAGCCTCGAAGGACACCCGGCTGGAACAGTCTTCATAGGCTTGGCACAGGAGCATGGAACTAAGGTCATCAAGGTTAATATTGGAGGTAGAAGTCGAGCAGATGTACGTCACATTGCGGTTATGCATGCCTTTAACCTAGTTCGCAAGGCTTTATTAAGTGACTAACTTTTGATATAATAGTAGATAGGTCTGAGGACCATTAGAATGTAGGAGAATAGAATGGCGAAAAAACCAAAAAAATTAGATGAAATTTCAAAAAAATTCGGGGCAGAACGTGAAAAAGCCTTGAATGACGCTCTTAAATTGATTGAGAAAGACTTTGGTAAGGGTTCAATCATGCGTTTGGGTGAACGTGCTGAGCAAAAGGTGCAAGTGATGAGCTCCGGTTCCTTGGCTCTTGATATTGCCCTTGGTTCAGGTGGTTATCCTAAGGGACGTATCATCGAAATCTACGGACCAGAGTCATCTGGTAAGACAACGGTTGCTCTTCATGCAGTTGCGCAAGCGCAAAAAGAAGGTGGAATTGCAGCCTTTATCGATGCGGAACATGCCCTCGATCCAGCTTATGCTGCGGCCCTTGGTGTCAACATTGACGAATTGCTCTTGTCACAACCAGACTCAGGGGAGCAAGGTCTTGAGATTGCAGGAAAATTGATTGACTCAGGTGCAGTTGACCTTGTCGTAGTTGACTCAGTTGCGGCCCTTGTACCTCGTGCGGAAATTGATGGAGATATCGGTGATAGCCACGTTGGTTTGCAGGCTCGTATGATGAGCCAGGCCATGCGTAAACTTGGTGCTTCTATCAATAAGACCAAAACAATTGCCATCTTTATCAACCAATTGCGTGAAAAAGTTGGGGTCATGTTTGGAAATCCAGAAACAACACCTGGTGGACGTGCTCTGAAATTCTACGCATCAGTGCGTTTGGATGTTCGTGGAAGCACACAAATCAAGGGAACTGGTGACCAAAAAGATACCAATGTCGGTAAAGAAACTAAAATTAAAGTCGTGAAAAACAAGGTGGCTCCACCATTTAAGGAAGCCTTCGTTGAAATCATGTACGGAGAAGGGATTTCTAAGACTGGTGAACTCTTGAAAATCGCAAGCGATTTGGATATCATCAAAAAAGCAGGAGCTTGGTACTCTTACAAGGATGAGAAAATCGGGCAAGGTTCTGAAAATGCTAAGAAATACTTAGCAGATAACCCCGAAGTCTTTGATGAGATTGACCATCAAGTCCGTGTTCAATTTGGTTTGATTGATGGAGAAGAAGTTGCTGAAAGCAAAAAAGATGAAGCGGTTCAAGCAGATTCTGTGAATGAAGAAGTAACGCTTGACCTAGGCGACGAGCTTGAAATCGAAATTGAAGAATAAGCTTTGAAAGTAGTGGAGAACATCCGCTGCTTTTTTGGTTTTTGATTCAAGTTTTTAGATCATCTATAGTTTGCTGTTTCTTGTCGCTCCTTTCGAAAGCTGATATAATAGCCTTATGAATAAAAAACGAACAGTGGACCTGATACATGGTCCGATTCTTCCCTCGCTCTTAAGCTTCGCCTTCCCAATCTTGCTATCAAATATTTTTCAACAGCTCTATAATACTGCTGATGTCTTGATTGTTGGGCGTTTTCTTGGTCAAGAATCCTTGGCTGCAGTAGGAGCGACGACAGCAATTTTTGACTTGATTGTAGGATTTACTCTTGGTGTTGGTAATGGCATGGGAATTGTCATTGCCCGTTATTACGGGGCTCGGAATTTTATAAAAATTAAGGAAGCAGTAGCAGCCACCTGGATTTTAGGTGCTCTTTTGAGTGTTGTAGTTATGCTGCTGGGCTTTCTTGGTTTGTATCCTCTCTTGCAATACCTAGATACTCCTGCAGAAATCCTTCCTCAGTCTTATCAATATATTTCTATGATTGTAACCTGTGTTGGTGTCAGCTTTGCTTATAATCTTTTTGCAGGCTTGTTGCGGTCTATTGGGGACAGTCTGGCTGCGCTTGGTTTTTTGATTTTCTCTGCTCTGGTCAATGTGGTTCTGGATCTCTATTTTATTACGCAATTGCATCTTGGAGTTCAATCGGCGGGACTTGCTACCATCATTTCGCAGGGTTTATCAGCGGTTCTTTGCTTTTATTATATCCGTAAGAGTGTGCCTGAGCTACTCCCTCAACTCAAGCATTTCAAATGGGACAAGGCCTTATACGCCGATCTCTTGGAGCAAGGTTTGGCTATGGGCTTGATGAGTTCAATTGTGTCCATTGGTAGTGTGATTTTACAGTCTTCTGTTAATACCTTTGGAGCCGTGATTATTAGTGCTCAAACAGCAGCTCGACGCATTATGGCCTTCGCCCTTCTTCCCATGACCGCTATTTCTGCATCAATGACGACCTTTGCTTCTCAGAATTTAGGTGCTAAGCGCCCAGACCGCATTGTTCAAGGCCTTCGAATCGGCAGTCGTTTAAGTATATCCTGGGCAGTTTTTGTTTGTGTCTTCCTCTTTTTTGCCAGTCCAGCCTTGGTTTCCTTCTTGGCTAGTTCGACGGATAGCTACTTGGTAGAAAATGGAAGTCTCTATCTGCAAATCAGCTCAGCTTTTTATCCTATTTTGAGTCTCTTATTGATTTATCGCAATTGTTTGCAGGGCTTGGGGCAAAAGGTCCTTCCTCTGGTTTCTAGCTTTATAGAACTAATCGGGAAAATCGCTTTTGTGGTCTTGATTATCCCTTGGGCGGGCTATAAGGGAGTTACCCTTTGTGAACCCCTTATCTGGGTTGCCATGACCATCCAACTGTACTTTTCACTCTTCCGTCATCCTTTGGTAAAAGAAGGCAAGGCCATCTTGACAACAAAAGTGTCATCATAGCTCGATTTACTGAATAAAATCTATTTCCTCTAGTGAAAATCGAAAAAACTTGTGTTATAATAAGAAAGATTAAAATGTGAAAAAAGGAGATTCCTAATGGGACGTAAATGGGCCAATATCGTAGCCAAGAAAACGGCTAAAGATGGAGCTAACTCTAAAGTATATGCAAAATTTGGTGTAGAAATCTATGTAGCAGCTAAAAAAGGTGATCCAGACCCAGAATCAAACACTGCTTTGAAATTCGTTATCGACCGTGCTAAACAAGCACAAGTACCAAAACACGTTATCGATAAAGCGATTGATAAAGCAAAAGGAAACACAGACGAAACCTTTACAGAAGGACGTTACGAAGGATTTGGACCAAACGGTTCTATGCTGATCGTTGATACCTTGACTTCTAACGTTAACCGTACAGCGGCCAATGTCCGTGCAGCTTTTGGTAAAAATGGTGGAAACATGGGTGCTTCAGGTTCAGTTTCTTACCTCTTTGACAACAAGGGTGTTATCGTATTTGCTGGTGAAGATGCAGATGCAGTCTTTGAGCAATTGTTAGAAGCAGATGTGGATGTGGACGATGTAGAAGCAGAAGAAGGAACAATTACTGTTTACACAGCTCCAACTGACCTTCACAAGGCTATCGTTGCCCTTCGTGAGTCAGGTATCGAAGAATTCCAAGTGACAGAATTGGAAATGATTCCTCAGTCAGAAGTGGAATTGTCAGGCGATGACCTTGAAACTTTTGAAAAACTTTATAGCGTCCTTGAAGACGACGAAGATGTACAAAAAATCTACACAAACGTAGACGGCTTCTAATTTAACATAGAAAATATGATCCTAAGTGAGAAAATCACTTGGGATTTTTTTAATCAAGAAAATAGTTCTCACGGAAATTTATTTAGTTCCTAGGAGAACTAAATGCAATGATTAGAAAGGAGTAAGTATGGATAAACCGATGTTGGTTTTAAAACGTTTTGGACACCAGGTACATCTGATGGTACAAAAGGAAGCCAAACGTTGTGGTATTGAATTTATGGGTGTACCTCAAGGACAAGTTCTGCGTTTTTTAGGTTGGCGTGAGCATGAACAAGAATTAACGCTCATCAAGGATATTGAACAAGAACTCAATATTAGCAAGTCTGTTGCTAGTAACTTGGTCAAGCGTATGGTGCAAAATAGTTTGGTGGAGCTGGAGGCGAGTCCTGTCGATAAGCGGGCTAAGTTTGTTCGTTTGACGGACAAATCGCGTTCTCAAATGCAGCAGGTTAAGGCCTTCTTTGAACGAATTGATCAGAGTCTGCTAAATGGTGTTTCAAAGTCAGACTTGGCAATCTTTGAAAAGGTTCTCGGTCAGTTGCAAGAAAATGTTCAGAAGATAGGAGGAGAGAATGAAGAAATTAGCCAAATGAATTAGTGGAAAAGAATGGGGTATGATTTTACTAGCCATTCTCTTTACCTGCTTTTCGGTTTATCTAGAGTTGGAAGAAGAGGAACTTCCATTTTAAAAAAGAAGTAAGGGCTGGGAAATGACCTAGCTCTAAAAAATCAGCATTCAGTTTTGTAAGATGCAAGATCTGTTTGACTGAATTCTATTTCTCTCAAGCTTTTAAAAGTTTAATTATGATTGCCGAGGTGGGACCAAGAATCAAAAATCAATGAATTTTTAGATTCTGTCGCGCCTTTTTTATGATAATCATTTTGGAAAGATTTTGCTTTTTGGCGGTTTTGTAATATAATAATCCTATATGTTTCATAAAGGCGCTTACGGCATAGGGGGTGAAAAATGGTAGCAGCTAACGTCAAAAAACGGGGTCAGCATTATCAGAAGAAGGCTCTCTGGCCACTTTCCATTCTGCTTATTTTTGCTTTGTTTTTTGTTTATTTCAAGGGCGTTCTGCCAGTTGAGAAGCAGGTCAAGATTGGGGCAACCTACATGACCATGAATAATGATTTTTATAAGATCTTAAATGCGGAGCTGGAGAAGAAAACCAACCAGCAGGGCAGCCGGCTTTACGTGCGGGATCCTGAGCTGGGTGAGGGCAAGCAGAGCCAGCAGATTGACTTTTTTGTCCGAGAAAAGGTTGATGTCATTGTTATCAATCCGGTAAAAAGTAATAGTCCAAGTATCATTTCCTCTCTTCAAAAGGCCAAGAAAGCTGGGATTAAAATCATCGTAGTGGATGCGCCTATCAGTCAGGATGTAAAAGTGGATACGACTATTGTGTCGGATAACTACCAAGCAGGCGTCCTGATTGCCCAGGACATGATGAAGCGCTTGCCTTCTGCTAATATTCTCCTTCTAGAGCACCGCAATGCCGTCTCTGCTATGGACCGGATTCAGGGATTTATTGATACGATTGAAAAACAGCCTAGCTACAAGATTATTTCCCAGAAAGAAACACTAGGCCAGACAGAGGAAAGCATGCCGCAAGTAAAAAGTGCCTTAGACGAAGGATTGGACTTTAATGTAGTCATGGCGCTCAATGATCGGGCAGCTATCGGGGCCTTGGCTGCTATTAAAAATCAAGGTCTTGATAAGAAAATCTCCATCTACGGCGTGGATGGATCGCCTGATATCAAAAACTTTTTGGCTACGACTAGCGATATAGAGGGAACCGTGGCCCAATCGCCCATTCAGATGGGACGCAAGGTGGCACAGGTAATTGAGCTGATGCAGGAGGGGAAATCCTACGACAGCCAATACCTGATTCCTGTTCATCTGGTTAATAGAGATAATATCAGTCAATACACAGTTACAGGGTGGCAATAATGAGACCTCAAAAAAGTATCTTTTATAGCAAAATCGCCTTAATGGTCATCAATCTGTTTGCCATTGTCTATAATGCATCCATCTATCTCTTTGCGACCAACTATGTAGCGGCTAAGAGCTTCAGTCACTCGCTTTTGGAGCGTTTGGATGCCATTCCGGGCTCTCCTAGCCTAATCTTCTGGGTATCCATTAGCCTGTATGCCTGTCTGCTTTTAGTCATGTACTATCGGGAGCGCCACCCCAATCAGCTGTCCGTCTATGACAAGGCGACCATTATTGAAATCCTGCTCATGCTGGTCATCTTTTCCGTCTTGCACTCGTCCTACAATGGCTTGATTCTCTTAGTGTTTGCGGATATTTTCTATGGCTCTAAGGAGTTCAATGCTTCCAAGGACAAGAAGTACTGGTTTTCTTTCATTATTTTGAGCTTTGGCATGCTGCTCTTGTCCAACTATAACCTCATGTCGCTCTTTATCAAGCTGCCGTCTTTGGATACCTATATTCGTTTTTATCCTGAGTCTGTACGCTTTTTGCTCTTATTTGGCAAGAACTTTCTCTACTCGCTTAATATTGTCGTCTTTATGATTTCCTTGCTATTCTATATCTTGTCGGCTATTACGGAGCGCCATCGTATTGAGGAAGAGCTTCGCATGGCTTTTCAAGCCAATCGCGAGCTGAACTCTTACCTGGCTTTGTCTGAGAAAATAGCAGAAGATCGAGAGCGGAAGCGGATTGCCAGAGAGATTCACGATACATTAGGTCATGCCCTGACGGGTATTTCAGCTGGTATTGATGCGGTCAAGGTCTTGGTTGATATTGACACCAACCGAGCTAAGGAGCAGCTTAATAATGTCTCTGTCGTTGTTCGAGATGGTATCCGTGATGTCCGCGGCTCGCTCAATAAGCTGCGCCCGGGAGCTCTGGAAAATAACACTTTGAAGGAAGCTCTGATTAAGATTATCCGTGAGTATGAAGCCATCTCCAACTTGGAGATTCATCTCCTCTACAAATGGGATAATATTGACTTGGATATTGCCAAGGAAGACATTGTCTTCCGGGTGATCCAGGAGTCGATTACCAACTCTGTCCGCCATGGTCATGCCAAGACTATCTGGATTGAGCTACTAGAGGAAGAAGAAGCTTATGTAATGACCATTCAGGATGATGGTGTTGGCTTTGATGAACTCCACTATGGCTATGGCCTCAAGCAGATGCAGGAGCGCCTAATGATTATTGGCGGAAGCGTCCGCTTTGAAAATCGGGACGGTTTCTACACGCATATCAAAATTCCAAAAATAGGAGGAAGACATGATTAAGGTTTTAATAGCAGACGATCAGGCCTTGATTCGCGAGTCTCTGCAAATCATTCTGTCTGCCCACGCAGATATTGAGGTAGTCGGGACGGTCGGAGACGGCAAGGAAGTGCTGGAAAAGCTTCATCGGGTGCGCCCAGATGTGATTTTGATGGATATTCGCATGCCAGTCATGGATGGTGTTCTCTGTACCAAGGCTGTCAAGGAGCAGTATCCAGATGTCAAGATTATCATCCTGACGACCTTTGACGATGATGAATTTATCTTCTCAGCTCTCAAATACGGTGCATCTGGTTATATTCTTAAAGGGGTTTCGACAGAAGAACTTCATGAAGCTATTCAGACAGTCTATCGAGGCGGAGCTATGATCAATCCCAATATTGCCACCAAGGTCTTCAAAATCTTTTCACAGATGGCCCAGTCCAACTTTGCCATCACAGTGACAGAGGAAAATGTGGAGGACATGAACCGGACGGAGTGGAAGATTATCCAGCAGATTAGCTTTGGGATTTCTAATAAGGAAATTGCAGCCAAACTCTTTCTATCAGAAGGGACAGTCCGTAATTATCTATCGGGTATCCTAGCCAAGCTCAACCTGCGTGACCGGACCCAACTGGCTATCTGGGCCGTACAGACTGGAGTCACCCAGAGAGATTTTAGTAAGGAAGGCGACAAATGAAGTGGAGATTGAGAAATTTGTCCCTGCTGGTTGTCCTGATTATATCTGTTGCTCTGGCTTTTGTATTTTGGGCTTCAGCTCAGGACAAAGTCCTGCGTATCGGGGTCTATGCTGGTTCTAGCTGGGATGTGCCTAACAGTCGCGAAAACAAGGTCTTGGACAGCCTGATTAAAAGATTTGAAAAGACGCATCCTCCTGTCAAGGTCGTTTACGAAAGCGGTATTCCCAAGGATGATTATGCTGACTGGCTGGCAGAGCAAGTCTTGAAAGGCGAGCAACCAGATCTCTTTATGGTGCCAGAAAACGACTTTAGCATGTTGGCTTCGACTGGCGCGCTTAAATCCTTGGATCCCCTCCTAACGGATGATAAGCGAAAGGCTTTTTATCCAGTGGCTTATGAAGCTGGGCAATATCAGGGAGTCAGCTATGCCCTTCCAGTTGAGAGCAATCCTATCATGATGTGTGTCAATAAAGACCTGCTTGAAAAAGAAGGAATTAGCATTCCTGAGTCAGGATGGACCCTGGCGGATTTCTATGAGATTTGCAAGAAAGTAACCAAGGATACCAATGGCGATGGTGTGGTGGATCAGTACGGTATAACGGATTACACTTGGCAGCAGGCTCTGGTAGCTTACGGCGGCCATCTTACCGATAAATCCGGTATCACTGTGGACAGCGCAGAGATGCACCAAGCCTTGGCCTTTATGAGCAAGCTAGATATGCTCAGCCAGCACTATAAGGTGACTTCTAATGACTTTGATGAGGGACGGGTGGCTTTCTATCCTATGAGTCTGGCCCAGTATCGGACCTACAAGCCTTACCCTTACCATGTTGCCAAGTATTCTAGCTTTTCTTGGACCTGTATCCCCATGCCAACAGCTAATAGCCAGGTGATGGGGACACAGGTCAAGACCTCGCTCTTTGCCATGTCTTCCAATACCAAGCAAGAGAAGCTGGCTTGGGAATTTATGCTCTTGCTGTCACAGGATAAAGAAAGCCAGCAGGCCTTGTTTGAAAAATCGCAGGGGACCTCAGTCTTACCATCTGTGGTGAAAAGTCAACAGGCTAGAGAAATCTTACAGGCAGATGATTTTGGCTTGGATTCCTTGACTTCTGAGAGGCTAGACCACATGATGAATCGCTCCATCATTGACATCAGTCTAGAAGTAGACCGTCATACCATGGACCGGATGGACTATCTGATTCAAAATGCTATGCAGAATCAAGAGATTGACAGTGCCTTGCCGAGCATTCAAAGAGAAATAGAAAGCGGAAAATAATCTGCTTTCTTTTTGTTTGCTCTGAAAGGAGCAGGAAAGGTACAGCTGACTAGACAAATATGACAAATGTCATATGTTTCCTGACAAATGTCATCTGGGCAAAGTGACATTTGACAATATGAAACCGATTCCAAAACTTGTACAATAAAATCATCAATAAATCCTTACTTGGCTAAGAGCTAGAAGGAAAAAGGAGGCAGGAAAGATGAAATACCTTGTACTGGTCAGTCATGGGGGACTGGCTGCAGGCGTGCAGAGTTCCTTGAAGATGTTTGCCGGAGACAAGACGGATCAGGTCATTGCGGTTGGTCTTCAGGAAGGCAAGTCAGTTGATGATTTTGCAGTTGATTTTACTCAGGCCTTAGATGGCTTAAGCACTGATGACAGTGTCTTAGTTCTGGCTGATATTGTAGGAGGCAGTCCTCTGACGACAGCAGCGAGCGTCTTAGCTGACATAGGTAAGCTCGACTCAGCAGTTATCTTGGGCGGTTTGAACCTGACCATGGGACTGACTGGCTTGGTTATGAAAGACATCTTAGACGGGAAAGATCTGGCTCAGGCTATCCTTTCCGAGGCTACAGCTGCTTTGCAGGAATTTGAAGTCGTAAGTGATGCAGCTGAAGAAGATGAAGACGACATTTAGTACTTCCGTCATACATTCTAAAAGATAAAAGGAGATTTTAAAGATGACAGTATCATTTGTACGGATTGACGACCGCATGATCCACGGTCAAACAGTCACTCGCTGGGCCAAGGAATACCCTTGTGATGGCCTGATTGCAGTAAATAATGCTGCAGCAGGAAACAAGGTTTTGATTCAGGCCTACAAGGGAGCTTCTGACAAGAAGACTTTTGTTTGGACCAAGGAAGCCTTCAAGGAAAAATCAGGCAAGGTCACAGAGTCAGACAGCCGCTATTTCCTCATTACGAAAAATCCTGTGGACATGAAAGAAATCCTAGTGGACCAAGGCTTTGTACCTGGTGATGTTAAGGAAATCATCATTGGCCCTGCTAATGACCGTCCTGGAGCTATTAAGCTGGGGAATAACCAGTCCATTACCCAGGAAGAGGCAGAAGCGATTGAGGCGATAGAAAAAGCAGGCTACAAAGTCAAATTCCAGCTCCTACCAGATGTTTCCATCGGTTATTGGAGCGATTTCAAGTCTAAATTTGGTTTTTAATTATAATAATGAAAAGGAGAGTCTATTATGACAATTTCTTGGCTGCAAGCCGCTTTACTGGGTCTTTTCGCTAGTTTAGCTTCTATGCCTGGTATGGGTGGTACTAGTATTGGTAACTACACTTTGGGACGTCCTCTGGTCGGAGGCTTGATTAGCGGGCTGATTCTCGGAGACTTAACAACAGGGATTATGGTTGGGGTAGCCCTTCAGGTTCTCTACATCGCTCTGGTAACACCAGGTGGTACAGTTTCTGCTGACGTGCGGGCGATTTCTTACATTGGGATTCCTCTCGCAATCTTATTTGTTCATTCTAAAGGAATCACGTCTGAATCTGCTATTGCTGCAGCAGCTGCACCAATCGGAGCAGCAGTTGGTACTATCGGTACAGTTCTCTTCTATGGAACAGCCACTACAAACCTGCTATGGCAGCACATTGGCTGGAAAGCCGTTGAAAAAGGCGAATTTAAAAAGCTTTACGCTGTTGACTGGGTTTATCCTTGGATTTCCCACTTTGTCTTCTCTTTCCTTCCAACAATGCTTATCACTAAGTTTGGCCCCGATATGGTTGAGCTGATGAAGACCCACCTGCCAATGGATGGCTTCATCATGAAATCCCTCTTTACAGTCGGAGCTCTTCTCCCATGTGTAGGTATTGCCATTCTCTTGAAACAAATCGTTACCAAGGCTGCTGACTTTATCCCATTCTTTGTGGGCTTCACCTTGGCTAAGTCACTTGGTCTTAATTTGGTTGCCAGTGCAGTTGTTTCACTGATTTTTGCAGTAATTTACTATGAATTGGAAGTAATCAAATCAGCTCGTGTGACCGCGCCGGCTGGTGGGGCTGACTTTGATGACGATGAGGAGGATATCTAAGATGGCTGAAAGAAAGAAAATAACTAAAAAGACTTTAGCGAAATCATTCCACCATTGGTACTATGGTCATTTGACTTGCTTCTCTCAAGAGCATATGCAGACTTTTGGTTACTTGACCTCTATGCTACCAATCGTGGAAGAACTCTACAAAGACAAAGCAGAGCAGAAAGAAGCTATGCAGACCTATACGGCTTTCTTCAACACAGAACCTCAGCTCGGAGCTTTGGTAGTGGGGATTACAGCTGGTTTGGAAGAAGCGCGTGCCAATGGAGACGCTGTTGACGGCGAAACTATCAATGGTATGCGTGCCGGTCTCATGGGACCTATCGCAGGTATCGGTGATTCATTGGTTGTCGGAACCCTAATCCCAGTTCTGCTGGGGATTGCCCTTGGCCTCTCAAAAGGCGGAAATCCTATCGGGGCTCTCTTCTACATCCTTGTATGGAATGTTCTCATCTATGGCGGTATGCGCTTTGCCTACTTCAAAGGCTATGAATTAGGGGACAAGGCGGTTGAATTCCTTGTAGGACCTAAAGGACAGGCGCTTCGTAAGGCAATCAGTGTCATTGGTGGTATGGTTATCGGGGCAGTTGCTGCAACTTGGGTATCTGTAACGACTTCATTAGAGCTGAAAAATGCTGATGGCGAAGCCTTCTTGAAGCTACAAGAAAAGATTGACGGTGTTTATCCAGGTCTCTTAACAGCTGGCTTTATCACCCTTTGCTGGTGGCTGATGGCCAAGAAAAAAGTATCACCAAACCTTGTTATGCTCCTCTTGGTTGTCATTGCTTTGATTGGTGTAGCACTGGGCATCTTTGATCCTCAACTGAAATACTAATTCCTACTCAAGTTTCAGACTGGCAGTAAGTCCGATATGCTGCTAGTCTAGTATCAATTTGTTTGACTTAAATAAAGAATGGAGAAAATCATGACAGAACAAGAATTGATTCAAGGTTATGAAACAGAAATTCACTACCAGAAGCATATGATTGAAAATCTAGGACGCTGGTTTACTCTCTTCTTTGTCATTGCCAGTATCGGTCTTGTTCTGATTTACTTCTTTCATGAGACTAATCTATTAGCACTGATTGCAGGAATTGTCCTAGCCCTTCTGGGTGTCTTAGCCATGCTCTTGTTTGGTTATGGCATCTACAGAGGACGGCTCAATCTGCAAAAGGTGATCAATGATTTTGAAGCAAAACTAAAACTTGCAAGATAGACATTTAACCTAGAGAACACAATCCTAAGTGAAAAAATCACTTGGGATTTTTTGAATCAAGAAAATAGTTCTCTTGGAAACTTTTTCTTGACATCTCTTTTCAAAGTGATAAAATAGTTCTCATGGAAACTTATTTAGTTCCTAGGAGAACTAAATGTGATGGTTAGAAAGGAGTTAGTATGGATAAACCGATGTTAGTCTTTAAGCGGTTTGGTCATCAGATTCACCTCATGGTGCAGAAGGAAGCCAAACGTTGTGGCATTGAATTTATGGGTGGACCCCAAGGTCAGGTTGTACGTTTTTTGGATAGCCGTGAGGAAAACCAAGACTTGGTCTTGATTAAAGATATTGAGAAGGAACTCAATATTAGCAAGTCTGTTGCTAGTAACTTGGTCAAGCGTATGGTGCAAAATGGTTTGGTAGAATTGGAGGCGAGTCCTAGCGATAAGCGGGCTAAGTTTGTTCGTCTGACGGAAAAATCGCGTTCTCAAATGCAAGAGATCAAGGCCTTTTTTAAACGCATAGACAAGCAGTTGATGGAAGGCATTGATGAAGATGAATTACTGATTTTTGAGAAAGTTCTCGGTCAACTACAGGAAAATATCAAGGGAATAGGAGGAGAGAATGAAGAAATTAGCCAAACGAATTAGTGGAAAAGAATGGGGGATGATTTTACTAGCCATTCTCTTTACCTGCTTTTCGGTTTATCTAGAGTTGGAAGTGCCGACCTATATCTCTAAAATCACTGATTTACTAGGAACTCAGGGAACCAACTTGGATGAGTTATGGCAGCCGGCAAGCATGATGGTGGGAATGTCCTTTCTAGCTTTCTTATCCGCAGTTGCAGTTGGATTTTTTGCTTCCCGAGTGGCTGCTTCTTATACTAGTAGGCTGAGAAGTGATATTTTTAACCGAGTTTTAGACTACTCGCAGACAGAGATTAAGAAATTCTCTATTCCTAGTCTCTTGACGCGTACGACCAATGATATTACTCAGGTTCAGATGTTGATTACCATGGGTTTGCAAGTGGTTACGCGTGGTCCGATTATGGCTATCTGGGCTATTGGGAAGATTTTAGGCCATTCAGAATACTGGCTCTGGGCCGTACTTGTGGCAGTGATTGTCAACGTCCTGATGACAACTGTTTTGATGACGCTAGCCTTTCCAAAACAGTCCTTGATTCAAAGTCTGACTGATAAATTGAACAGTATCACTCGTGAAAGTTTAACAGGTATTCGTGTTGTTCGTGCCTACAATGCTGAAGAATACCAAAATGAAAAATTTGCATCAGCAAATGATGAATTGACACGCTTGAATTTGTTTGTCAACCGTCTTATGGCTATTTTGAACCCTATCATGATGGGGATTTCAAGTGGTTTGAGTGTGGCGATTTACTGGATTGGGGCCTATGTGATTAACGACGCTGCTCCGATAGCGCGTCTGCCTCTCTTTAGTGACATGATTGTTTTCATGTCTTATGCCATGCAGGTTGTCATGGGCTTCCTTCTCATGGGGGCGCTCTTCATCGTTCTTCCCCGAACCATGGTCTCTGCTAAGCGGATTAATCAGGTTTTAGATTTGCATTCTTCTATCCAAAATCCTGCTCAAGTGCAGTTGGCTGATGAAAACCTCAAAGGTCAGGTCGAATTTAAGGATGTGACCTTCCGCTATGCGGCAAATTCGGAGGCGGTTATTGAGAATATTAGCTTTAAAGCAGAAGCGGGTCAAACAGTGGCCTTTATTGGGTCAACTGGTTCTGGTAAATCAACTCTGGTCAATCTGATTCCACGTTTCTACGACGTGTCAGCAGGAGAAATTCTGGTAGATGGTGTCAATGTTCAAGACTATGACTTGAAAGATTTGCGCAACAAGGTTGGGTATATTCCACAAAAAGCTGTACTCTTTTCAGGTGATGTCAAGGGCAATCTAGACTTTGGACACAGTCAAGAAACACCGCTTAATGAACAAGCTATGTGGCAAGCCTTAGAATTGGCCCAGTCTAAGAACTTTATCGAAGACAAGGAAGCGGGCTTAGAGTCAGAAGTAGCCCAAGGAGGAACCAACTTCTCAGGTGGACAAAGACAGCGTCTGGCTATTGCTCGTGCCTTGGCTCGGAAGCCAGAAATCCTCATCTTTGATGACTCCTTCTCAGCCTTGGATTACAAGACAGACCGTGTCCTACGCCAAGAGCTAGCAGAGAAAACAAAATCTATGACCAAGCTTATCGTCGCACAGCGTATTTCAACGATTATGGATGCAGATTTGATTTTGGTATTGGATCAAGGTAAAGTCGTGGGACAAGGCACCCACAAGGAACTTCTAGCTAATAACGAAGTTTACCAAGAAATTGCCTATTCACAACTATCGAAGGAGGAATTGGAACATGGAAAATAAGAGAATGTCTCTTTGGAAACAGAGTAAACCCTATCTTGCAGGCCTCCAGTTTGCCCTTCTAATCGCCTTTCTAGCAACAATCTTATCCAATATCATTACTGTATATGGTCCAACCCGTATCAAGGAAATGACCAATATTATTGCAAGTGGGCTAGAAACAAGTGTGGATGTCGCTGCGGTTGCAGCCATTGGTAGTTTTTTGGCCGTCATCTATGTGATTGGACTTCTATCAAATTATTTGCAGGCCTTTCTGTTTACAACAGCCATTCAACGTTTTTCAGAGCGTCTGAGAAGAGCGATTGCAGAGAAAATTAATCGTCTTCCATTAGGATATTTTGATGGACATTCTCAAGGAGATACCTTGTCTCGTGTGACTAATGACGTTGACACTGCAGCCCAGTCCCTCAATCAAAGTCTGGGGACGGTTCTTTCATCTACTTTACTGGTCATTGCAGTCTTGGTGACCATGTTTGGGATGAACTGGATTTTAGCCTTAGTGACGGTTGTTTCAACTCTTATTGGTTTTGCTTTCGTGTCCGTCTTTATGGGCAAATCGCAGGGCTTCTTTAAGAGTCAACAACAGGATTTGGCAGCTGTCAATGGCTATGTGGAGGAAATGTACTCTGGCCATAATGTGGTGACCAGTTACAATGCTATCGAGAGCACAAAAGAAGAATTTGCGACCTTAAACCATCGTCTGTATAACAGTATCTGGAAATCTCAGTTTATTTCAGGGATTATGATGCCGATCATGATGTTCATTGGGAACTTTAGCTATGCCTTAGTGATTATCGTTGGTGCAGCCTTGGCCTTGAATGGGCAGATTAGTATTGGGATTATCGTTGCCTTTATGGCCTACGTTCGTATCTTTTCTCAGCCCCTTTCGCAAATTGCTCAAGGGATTACTAGTTTGCAGCAGGCTAGCGCAGCCATGGGTCGTGTCTTCGAATTCTTAGGTGAAGAGGAAATGGAAGATGAATCTCATAAAGAAAGACAATTGAGCGACATGAAAGGTCAAGTGGTCTTTGATCGAGTTTCCTTTGGTTACACACCAGAGAGAACCATTATTCATGACTTTTCTGCGACCGCTCATGCAGGTCAAAAGGTTGCCATTGTCGGGCCTACTGGAGCTGGTAAGACAACTATTGTCAATCTTTTGATGAAGTTTTATGAGATTGATAAGGGAAGTATCCGTATTGATGGTGTGGATACCAAGGAGATGAAGCGTTCGGAAGTACACGATGCCTTTTCAATGGTTTTGCAGGACACTTGGCTCTTTGAAGGGACTATTCGAGACAATCTTATCTATAACCAAACAGGTATTAGTGATGAGCGCGTGATTGAAGCCAGCAAGGCTGTTGGGATTCACCACTTTATCATGACTCTACCAGATGGTTACGATACCGTCTTAGATGATACAGTGACCTTGTCTGTCGGTCAAAAACAACTCTTGACCATTGCTCGTGCTTTGCTGAAAGATGCGCCGCTCCTAATCCTAGATGAGGCGACCTCTTCTGTTGATACCCGTACAGAGGAATTGATTCAGAAAGCTATGGATCGTTTGATGGAGGGCAGAACTTCCTTTGTCATCGCCCACCGCTTGTCTACTATCCGAAATGCTGATCTTATCCTCGTCATGAAAGATGGCAATATCATCGAGCAAGGCAATCATGATGAGCTAATGGCGCAAGCTGGTTTCTACGCTGACCTCTACAACAGTCAATTTACAGAAGACGAAGCAGAAGAATAAACCTAAAGAAGGCTTGACGGCCTTCTTTTTCTGCACTATACTAGAAGACAAGTGCTTCCCTATAAGCAAAATTTGAGTAAGTGATGAGAAAATATATGAAAAATTATCAAGAATGGTATGGCCACGTTGCTGCTAACATTAAAAATAAGCCCTTTCTTCTGAGCTTGTTAAGAACTTTCAATCGGTTCATGACGGCAGTTATGCCTATGATTTATCTAACCTTGTTAGCCACTACCTACTTCCAAGAAGGACTTGGTAAACAGGTCTTGATCTATGTGTGTATCCCTGCATCAGGCTTTGTGATTTTGTCCTTTCTTCGTAAGAAAATCAATACCCCTAGGCCTTATGAGGAATGGACTGTTAAACCCTTGCTTGACAGAGATAGTCCTGGTCAGTCAATGCCCAGTCGTCATGTCTTTTCAGCAACCATTATCTCCATGGCTTGCTTACATGCTAGTTTATCTGTAGGGGTTATCTCGTTGGTCTTGTCAGCCCTCCTCGGTCTCGTGAGAGTCTTAGGTGGAGTGCATTTTCCCAAGGATGTAGTGGTTGGTTATATTTGTGGTCTTGCGTGGGGTGTGCTTTTCTTTCTATTTTGAATTGTAAGTTAAGCTGGTCCTACAACCACTTACGGGTCTAAAGTAACCACTTGCTTTTTTGCTCTTGTTTTCTTATTTTGGCTTTGATATAGTAGAGTCAGAAAGGAGATGGAATGAAGTTACGAATCGAAATTGACAGCAATTTAGAGGAAACTGAAATTGTCATCAAGGCAGCGGCTTTGACAGATGAGATTGCGGATTTACAGCGCCTCTTGCAAGAATCCAAGTCTCCTCGGTTGATTTTTTACAAGGGGACGGGTGAATATTATCTGGACTTGTCGGAAATTCTTTTCTTTGAAACAGAGGGGAACAAGATTTACGCCCATACCCAGAAAGATGCCTACGAGGTTCGACTTAAACTCTATGAGTTAGAGTCTATCCTGCCCCGTTATTTCAGTCGAGTATCCAAGTCGACCATTGCTAATATTCGGCAAGTTTACTCGGTTGACAAGTCCTTTTCAGGAACGGGCACCATTTCCTTTTATCAAACCCACAAGGAGGTTCATGTCTCACGGCATTACCAATCCCTCCTAAAAGAAAATCTAAGAAACATGAGGTAAGAACATGAAAAAGAAAGCATTTGGTATTGTGTTGCTAGTATTGGCAGCTTTAATATTATTACAAGGAAATTTTGGAATCCCTTCATTCGGTGGGCAAATTTGGCCCTTGCTTGGTATTGCATTTTTTGCCTATCAATCAGTTGGAGCTTTGTTGCGTCGTCACTTAACTTCAGCCTCTTTTACAGCTCTAGTAGCCTTAATGATTGCTAACCACTTTTATGGCATTTTACCAATTCCTAATCAGTCATTGTTCTGGGCAAGTATTTTAATCGTAATGGGTGTCAGCGCACTCACTCATTCTAACAGAACTTGGAATGGGAAAAAATGGTGGTATGACGGTGAAAAGACCATTCTTACAGATAAGGAAGTTGCTTTTGGGACTGGGACTTTCTACAAGCAAGAGCAAGAATTGGTAGAAGATCAAGTAGAAGTTGGTTTTGGCAATGCCAAGATATATTATGACAATGCAGAGATTTTAGGAGATACCGCAACTCTGAAAGTGGAAGTTGGTTTTGGCAATGCAGTTATCTATGTTCCCCAACATTGGGGAGTTGATTTAAAGGTAGAAACTTTCTGTGGCGTAGCTAAGGCAGATACTCCTCTAGTCCCAACCAGCAAAACCTTGATTATCCGTGGAGATGTGGCTTTTGGGAAGTTGGGAATTGTCTACGTTAAATAAAAAAATCTTCCAATTCCCTTGCAAAAATGAAGAAAGTGTGATAACATAGTACGGTATGTGGTGCTAGCACATCCGCTATATTAGATCTAATAGGAGGAAAACACAATGGCTAAAGTATGTTACTTTACAGGTCGTAAGACTGTATCAGGAAACAACCGTTCACACGCGATGAACCAAACAAAACGTGCCGTAAAACCAAACCTTCAAAAAGTTACTGTTCTTATCGATGGTAAACCTAAAAAAGTTTGGGCTTCAGCTCGTGCTTTGAAATCAGGTAAAGTTGAACGCGTTTAATAATAAAAGTGAGGAGACCTTAGGGTCTTTTTTCTTTTACTGTAGATATAAAATCATTTGAAAAATAGAGTAAATATCCGCTGATACAGTATTCTGCTTTTACACTTGGGCTGAAATATGATAAAATAGAGTATCAACTAGTTGAGGTAAAAAGGATGACTGTAAAAATTAATACAAAAGATGGTCAAATCGAACTAACAGATGAAGTGATTGCAACCGTCGTAGGTGGAGCAGCAACTGAGATTTTTGGTGTGGTCGGTATGGCTAGTAAAAATGCCCTCAAAGATAATTTCCAAGCCCTTCTAGGTAAGGAAAATTATTCCAAAGGTGTCGTCGTAAAAGCGGCCGAAGATGGCAGTATTGCAGTTGATGTATATACCGTGTTGAGCTACGGAACAAAGATTAGCGAAGTGTCAAAAAACATTCAAGAGCGTGTTCGTTTTAGTTTGGAAAACCAACTTGGAATTACTGCTCAGACTGTAAATGTCTACATTCAAAATATCAAAGTTGTAGGAGAATAACCGTGTCAAAAATTACTACTAGCTTATTTCAAGAAATGGTGCAGGCTGCATCAACTCGCTTGAATAAGCAAGCTGAATATGTCAATTCATTAAACGTCTTCCCAGTTCCAGATGGAGATACTGGAACAAACATGGGAATGACCATTGAAAATGGAGCTAAAGAAGTTGCAGACAAGCCAGCTTCTACTGTTGGAGAGGTAGCGAGCATTCTTGCCAAAGGTCTTTTGATGGGTGCGCGTGGGAACTCAGGAGTTATTACATCTCAGCTTTTCCGTGGATTTTCACAAGCCATCAAGGATAAAGACGAGTTAACAGGTCAAGACCTGGCCCTTGCCTTCCAATCAGGTGTAGAAGTTGCCTATAAGGCAGTGATGAAACCAGTTGAAGGAACGATTTTGACAGTTTCTCGTGGGGCTGCTATCGGTGCTAAGAAAAAAGCTGAGCAAACAGATGACGCTGTTGAAGTCATGCGCGCAGCCTTGGAAGGTGCTAAAACAGCACTAGCTAAAACGCCAGACATGCTTCCAGTATTGAAAGAAGTTGGCGTTGTGGACTCAGGTGGTCAAGGTCTGGTCTTCATCTATGAAGGTTTCCTTTCAGCCCTTACTGGCGAATATATTGCATCTGAGGACTTTGTAGCGACACCTGCCAACATGAGTGAGATGATCAATGCAGAGCATCATAAGTCTGTGGCTGGTCATGTAGCGACTGAGGACATCACGTTTGGTTATTGTACTGAAATCATGGTAGCCCTTAAGCAAGGTCCAACCTATGCCAAAGATTTTGACTACGACGAATTCCGTAACTACTTGAATGAACTCGGGGATTCTCTCCTTGTTGTCAATGATGATGAAATTGTCAAAGTTCATGTCCATACAGAAGATCCAGGACTTGTTATGCAAGAAGGTCTTAAATATGGTAGCTTGGTCAAGGTAAAAGTTGACAATATGCGTAACCAACACGAAGCGCAGGTTGAGAAAGAAGCTGCTCAAGTTAGCAAGCCTGCTGAAGAAAAAGAGTATGCTTTGATTGCTGTGGTGGCTGGTAAAGGTCTCGCAGATATCTTCCGTTCTCAAGGTGTGGATTATGTTATCGAGGGCGGTCAAACTATGAACCCTTCAACTGAAGACTTTATCAAGGCTGTTGAACAGGTCAACGCTCGTAACATTATCTTTCTACCAAACAACAAAAACATCTTCATGGCAGCTCAATCTGCAGCAGAAGTTTTGGAGCAACCAGCAGTAGTGGTGGAAGCTCGCACTCTTCCCCAAGGTTTGACAAGTCTTCTTGCCTTTGATCCAAGCAAGTCAATCGAAGAAAACCAAGAGCGTATGACTGCTACTCTTAGCGATGTTGTTAGTGGAAGCGTCACAACAGCTGTGCGTGATACAACCATTGATGGCTTAGAAATCCATGAAAACGATAATCTTGGTATGGTTGATGGGAAAATCCTCGTGTCAAACCCTGATATGCATCAAACCTTGACAGAAACCTTGAAACATATGTTGGATGAAGATAGTGAAATTGTAACCTTCTATGTCGGTGAAGATGGAAGCGAAGAACTTGCCAATGAAATTGCTCAAGAAATCGCAGAAGAATTCGAAGACGTTGAAGTCGAGATTCACCAAGGTCAACAACCTGTTTACCCATACCTATTCAGTGTGGAATAAGATTAATGAAGAACTGAGAAATCAGTTCTTTTTTCTTTTTTAGTAAATGAAATCGGTATCTTTTTAATAAAAACAAAAATAACATTCATAAATAAACGTTAAAATAGAAAATTCAGAAAATTTCTTCTTTTCTCTTGAAAAATTTTGAAAAAATGGTATGATAGAAACAAGTTATTTTTAAGAGAAGAGAAAGGGGAACAATGGAGAAAATCAGTTTAGAATCTCCTAAGACGGGGTCGGACCTAGTTTTGGAAACACTTCGTGATTTAGGAATTGATACCATCTTTGGTTATCCTGGTGGTGCGGTCTTGCCTTTTTATGATGCGATATATAATTTTAAAGGCATTCGCCACATTCTAGGACGCCATGAGCAAGGCTGTCTGCATGAAGCTGAAGGTTATGCTAAATCAACTGGAAAGTTGGGTGTTGCCGTCGTCACTAGCGGACCGGGAGCAACAAATGCCATTACAGGAATTGCAGATGCCATGAGCGATAGTGTTCCCCTTTTGGTCTTTACAGGTCAAGTGGCGCGAGCGGGGATTGGGAAGGATGCCTTTCAGGAGGCAGACATCGTGGGAATTACCATGCCAATCACTAAGTACAATTATCAAGTTCGTGAGACAGCTGATATTCCGCGTATCATTACGGAAGCTGTCCATATCGCAACTACAGGTCGACCAGGGCCAGTTGTAATTGACCTACCTAAAGACGTATCTGCTTTAGAAACGGACTTCATCTATTCACCAGAAGTGAACCTACCAAGTTATCAACCGACTCTTGAGCCAAATGATATGCAAATCAAGAAAATCTTGAAGCAATTATCCAAGGCTAAAAAGCCAGTCTTGCTAGCTGGCGGTGGGATTAGTTATGCTGAAGCAGCTGCAGAATTAAATGAATTTGCAGAACGCTATCAAATTCCAGTGGTAACCAGTCTTTTGGGACAAGGAACGATTGCAACGAGTCATCCACTCTTCCTTGGAATGGGAGGCATGCACGGGTCATTCGCAGCTAATATTGCCATGACGGAAGCGGACTTTATGATTAGTATTGGTTGCCGTTTCGATGACCGCTTGACGGGGAATCCTAAGACCTTCGCTAAGAATGCCAAGGTTGCCCACATTGATATTGACCCAGCCGAGATTGGCAAGATTATCAGTGCAGATATTCCTGTAGTTGGAGATGCTAAGAAAGCCTTGCAAATGTTGCTGGCCGAACCAACAGTTCATAACAATACTGAGAAATGGATTGAAAAAGTCACTAAAGACAAGAACCGCGTTCGTTCTTATGATAAGAAAGAGCGTGTAGTTCAACCGCAAGCTGTTATTGAACGAATTGGTGAATTAACTAACGGAGATGCCATTGTGGTAACAGACGTTGGTCAACACCAAATGTGGACAGCTCAGTATTATCCCTACCAAAATGAACGTCAGTTAGTGACTTCAGGTGGTTTGGGAACCATGGGATTTGGAATTCCAGCAGCAATTGGAGCTAAAATTGCTAACCCATATAAGGAAGTAGTCTTGTTTGTTGGGGATGGCGGTTTCCAAATGACTAACCAGGAATTGGCTATTTTGAACATTTACAAGGTGCCAATCAAGGTGGTTATGCTGAACAACCACTCACTTGGAATGGTTCGCCAATGGCAGGAATCCTTCTATGAAGGTAGAACGTCAGAGTCAGTCTTTGATACCCTTCCTGATTTCCAATTGATGGCACAAGCTTATGGCATTAAAAACTATAAGTTTGACAATCCTGAGACCTTGGCTCAAGACCTTGAAGTCATCACTGAGAATGTTCCTATGCTAATCGAGGTAGATATTTCTCGTAAGGAACAGGTGTTACCAATGGTACCAGCTGGTAAGAGTAATCATGAGATGTTGGGGGTGAAGTTCCATGCGTAGAATGTTAACAGCAAAACTACAAAATCGTTCAGGAGTCCTCAATCGCTTTACTGGCGTTCTGTCTCGTCGTCAGGTTAATATCGAAAGTATCTCTGTTGGAGCAACAGAAGATCCGAATGTATCGCGGATCACCATTATTATTGATGTTGCTTCACATGATGAGGTGGAGCAAATTATCAAACAGCTCAATCGTCAGATTGATGTGATTCGCATTCGTGATATTACAGACAAGCCTCATTTGGAGCGCGAGGTGATTTTGGTTAAGATGTCAGCGCCAGCTGAGAAGCGCGCTGAGATTCTAGCGATTATTCAACCTTTCCGTGCAACGGTGGTAGACGTAGCGCCAAGCTCGATTACCATTCAGATGACAGGAAATGCTGAAAAGAGTGAAGCTCTGTTGCGAGTCATTCGACCATACGGTATTCGCAATATTGCTCGAACGGGTGCCACTGGATTTACCCGTGATTAAAAATCCAACTTAAATTTGTTAATCCAGCCTAAAAGGCAATAAATAATAGAAAAGAGAGAAAAAACTATGGCAGTTCAAATGGAATACGAAAAAGATGTTAAAGTAGCAGCACTTGACGGTAAAAAAATTGCCGTTATCGGTTATGGTTCACAAGGACATGCGCATGCGCAAAACTTGCGTGATTCAGGTCGCGATGTCATCATCGGTGTACGTCCAGGTAAATCTTTTGATAAAGCAAAAGAAGATGGATTTGACACTTACACAGTAGCAGAAGCTACTAAATTGGCTGACGTTATCATGATTTTGGCACCAGACGAAATCCAACAAGAATTGTACGAAGCAGAAATCGCTCCAAACTTGGAAGCTGGAAATGCAGTTGGGTTTGCCCATGGCTTCAACATCCACTTTGAATTTATCAAAGTTCCTGCGGATGTAGATGTCTTTATGTGTGCTCCTAAAGGACCAGGACACTTGGTGCGTCGTACTTATGAAGAAGGATTTGGTGTTCCAGCTCTTTACGCAGTATACCAAGATGCAACAGGAAATGCTAAAAACATTGCTATGGACTGGTGTAAAGGTGTTGGAGCAGCTCGTGTAGGTCTTCTTGAAACAACATATAAAGAAGAAACTGAAGAAGATTTGTTTGGTGAACAAGCTGTACTTTGTGGTGGTTTGACTGCCCTTATCGAAGCAGGTTTCGAAGTCTTGACAGAAGCAGGTTACGCTCCAGAATTGGCTTACTTTGAAGTTCTTCACGAAATGAAATTGATCGTTGACTTGATCTACGAAGGTGGATTCAAGAAAATGCGTCAATCTATTTCAAACACTGCTGAATACGGTGACTATGTATCAGGTCCACGTGTAATCACTGAACAAGTTAAAGAAAATATGAAGGCTGTCTTGGCAGACATCCAAAATGGTAAATTTGCAAATGACTTTGTAAATGACTATAAAGCTGGACGTCCAAAATTGACTGCTTACCGTGAACAAGCAGCTAACCTTGAAATTGAAAAAGTTGGTGCAGAATTGCGTAAAGCAATGCCATTCGTTGGTAAAAACGACGATGATGCATTCAAAATCTATAACTAATTGATAGAAAGTAAGGTGAAGGCGAGTTGGGGGACTAACTCGCTTTTATAATCAATTCATCTCTTTTTAAAAGATGGATTACGATAAGTTTGAAATAGTCTAGGAGAAAATGATGTTAAGTTCAAAAGATATAATCAAGGCTCATAAAGTCTTGAACGGTGTGGTTGTGAATACCCCACTGGATTACGACCATTATTTATCGGAGAAGTATGGTGCTAAGATTTATTTGAAAAAGGAAAATGCTCAACGTGTTCGTTCTTTTAAAATTCGTGGTGCCTATTATGCCATTTCGCAGCTCAGCAAGGAAGAGCGTGAGCGTGGGGTAGTCTGTGCCTCTGCGGGGAATCATGCACAGGGAGTTGCCTATACTTGTAATGAAATGAAGATTCCTGCTACTATCTTTATGCCCATTACTACTCCGCAACAAAAAATTGGTCAAGTTCGCTTTTTTGGTGGGGACTTCGTAACTATTAAACTAGTTGGAGATACTTTTGATGCTTCTGCTAAAGCAGCTCAAGAATTTACAGTTTCTGAAAATCGTACCTTTATTGATCCCTTTGATGATGCCCATGTTCAAGCTGGTCAAGGGACAGTTGCTTATGAGATTTTAGAAGAGGCTCGAAAAGAATCGATTGATTTTGATGCTGTTTTGGTCCCTGTTGGCGGCGGTGGTCTCATTGCTGGGGTTTCTACCTATATCAAGGAAACAAGTCCAGAAATTGAAGTCATTGGGGTAGAGGCTAATGGAGCGCGTTCTATGAAGGCTGCCTTTGAAGCTGGTGGGCCTGTCAAACTAAAAGAAATTGACAAATTTGCGGATGGGATTGCTGTTCAAAAGGTAGGTCAGTTGACCTATGAAGCAACTCGTCAACATGTTCAAACTTTGGTAGGTGTCGATGAGGGATTGATTTCTGAAACCTTGATTGACCTCTACTCTAAGCAAGGGATTGTCGCAGAACCTGCTGGAGCTGCTAGTATCGCTTCTTTAGAAGTTTTGGCTGAATATATCAAGGGGAAAACCATTTGTTGTATCATTTCTGGAGGAAATAATGATATCAACCGTATGCCGGAAATGGAAGAGCGTGCCTTGATTTATGATGGGATCAAGCATTACTTTGTGGTTAATTTTCCACAGCGTCCGGGGGCTTTGCGTGAGTTTGTAAATGATATCTTGGGGCCAAATGATGATATCACACGTTTTGAGTATATCAAACGAGCTAGCAAGGGGACAGGCCCAGTATTGATTGGGATTGCCTTGGCAGATAAGCATGATTATGCAGGCTTGATTCGTCGAATGGAAGGTTTTGATCCAGCTTATATTAACTTAAATGGTAACGAAACGCTCTATAATATGCTTGTCTGAGGACTAATAAAAAAATATCATATTATTTGCACAATTGATGTATAGGTGCTATAATGAAGATGAAGAAAGGGGGCGATTCCTATGGACTTAGGAAATCGATTACGCTATTTCTATCATAACTCATTATAGTACCTATGTTTTTTGATTCAGTTTATAGTAAGGGAGTAAAATTACTTGTTATATGTAAGGAGTTTTTTGAAATCTACTATTTTATATATAGCTAATCTGAAATTTGGCTAAATATAATAGGAATTAGAAAAAATAATCAATACTAATGAGAAGCCTTATACTGAGTTAACTGAGAAGAGTGATAAGATACTAAGAAGATAAAAACAGTGGAAAATGTTGGAAGATAGGATACTATTGTTTCCTAACTACTCATCTTTTTATAGGTTTGAAGAAATAAAAAGTAAACTTGATAAAGTAAATAACTGGTACAGTTGACCAAATGATTGAATGCTGGTGCAGACATGAAAAAGTCTAAAAGGAGAAAAATACTCGTTAGAAATGGTTTAGAGCAGAAGATTATTTTGTCAAATTTTTTTGTTTTACAGTGGAATAAATAATATGAAATAAGATTAGAATATGTCTAGATTATCGAGAATCAGCATCTGTCAAATATGAATATTATCACATAAATAAGATTTAATAATACAGTTGTTTTAAAGAACTATAAAAATTGTTTTCGACAATGAAAAACCTATATATTATAAGCTTTAATAAGATAGCAAGTAAAAATAAGGGCGTTTATTTTATTGAATATATGTTTTTTTATTGACAAAAAGCATAAAAGCGTATACAATTAAATATCGTAAATAAGAAAATAGGAGAAAGACATGGCTAAGTCAAACTTTGAAAAAGTAGAATCAGTTGTTGGCTGGGTTCGTGATAAGAAAATCACAGGCTACCGTATCTCTAAAGAAACGAATGCTCGTGAAATGTCTATCATTGCTCTAGCGCAGGGGCGTGCAAAAGTTAAAAATATTTCGTTTGAAACGGCTCTAGGTTTAATTGATTTCTATGATAAAAATCATGAAAAATTTGAAGATTAATCTTTGGATAATGGTGGATTCTTGAATAGGGTCTGCCTTTTCATTTATAGGATAACAAAAAGACTGCACAAGGATGCAGCCTTTTCTTTTTATTTGAGATAGCGTTGAAGGAATTCTTTTGTACGGTCTTCTTTAGGATTAGTGAAGAGGTCTTCTGGTTTACCTTCTTCAGCGATTACACCCTTATCCATGAAGATAACACGGTGAGAGACATCACGGGCGAATTCCATTTCGTGGGTTACGACAATCATAGTCAAGCCTTCCTGAGCCAGATCTTGCATGATTTTGAGGACTTCTCCAACCATTTCTGGATCGAGAGCTGATGTTGGTTCATCAAAGAGAATGGCGTCAGGATTCATTGAAAGGGCACGAGCGATGGCCACACGTTGTTTTTGACCACCTGAGAGTTGTTTTGGTTTGGCTTGCCAGTAGCGTTCCCCCATGCCGACCTTTTCTAGGTTTTCTTTGGCAATCTTTTCAGCTTCTGTACGTTCGCGTTTAAGGACAGTTGTCTGAGCGACAATTGTGTTTTCAAGCACGTTGAGATTTTCAAAGAGGTTAAAGGATTGGAAAACCATTCCCAACTTTTCACGGTATTGCGTGAGGTCATAGCCTTTTTCGAGGACGTTTTGTCCATGATAAAGGATTTGTCCATCAGTTGGCGTTTCAAGGAGGTTAATGGAGCGTAGGAAGGTTGATTTTCCGCTTCCAGAGCTTCCGATGATAGAGATGACCTCTCCCTTGTGGACAGTCAGAGAAATGTCTTTTAGCACTTCGTTTTGTCCATAGGATTTTTTGAGGTGTTTAATTTCAAGGATTGCTTGTGTCATTATTTCAAATCCTCCGTTTGCATTTGGTTAGCACCTGTAGTATAGGTATCCATGTCCATGCGGCGTTCGATGAAGCGTAGGATACGTGTTACGGTAAAGGTGAGGACAAAGTAAATCACGGCGATGATTGTAAATGTCTGGAAGTATTGATAGGTTTGCGTTGCCACGGTATTTCCTGAGAAATAAAGTTCGACAACAGAGATAACGTTCAATACAGATGTATCTTTGATATTGATGACAAATTCATTACCAGTTGCTGGTAGGATGTTACGGACTACCTGAGGTAGGACAATCTTACGCATGGTTTGGTTATGAGTCATACCGAGTGCAGTTGCGGCTTCAAATTGTCCCTTGTCAACTGCTAGGATACCACCACGAACGATTTCGGTCATGTAGGCACCGGTGTTGATCGAAACGATGAAGATAGCAGCTAGTGTGCGGTCAAGGTTGATCCCGAAAGCTTGGGCAGTTCCATAGTAGATAACCATCGATTGAACGATCATAGGTGTACCACGGAAAATTTCAATGTAGACATTGAGAATCCAGCCGACTAGTTTTTGTAGGCCGTAAATGGCTTTGTTTTCAGAGAGAGGAGCAGTACGGAAAACACCGATGGCAAGACCGATAATGAGACCTATGATGGTTCCGACGATAGAGATTAAAAGAGTGATACCAGCACCACGCAAGAGTTGTTGCCAGTTTTCAGAAAGAATTTTAGCGACTTGGCTAAAGAAACTACTGCTAGTCTCTTCAGTTGTTGTAGCTTCGGCAGGTTGCTCTTTGATCATACGATCCATCAAGGCAACTTGGTCGTCTTTTGAAATGGTTTCAATGCTGGTATTGATTTGACTAATACGATTGTCATCTTTACGAAGTCCAATGGCAATAGCCGTATCTTCTTCCCCAGTTTTGAAACCTGGTTCTACTTGAACCATCTTGAACTTAGAGTTAGCAGCTTCAGCAGTCAGAGCTTCTGGTCGTTCAGAAACATAAGCATCGATAACACCAGCTTCAAGTGCTTGGCGCATTTGAGCGAAGTCTCCCATGGCAGTTTCTTTTTTAGCGCCTGGGATTTGACCAATCAAGTCATAAAGATAGACACCTTGTTGAGAAGTGATTTTTGCACCGTTAAAGTCATCCAAAGATTTTGCGTTTGCATAAGTAGAATCTTTTTTGACAAGCAAAACTGGTTCGCTAGTGTAGTAACTGCTTGAAAATGCAATTTCTTGTTTGCGTTCGGCAGTAGGACTCATACCAGCGATAATCATGTCAATCTTACCAGAAGTAAGGGCAGGAACTAGGCCTTCCCACTTGGTTTTAACAACCAAAGGTTCTTTACCTAAGTCCTTAGCGATTTTCTTGGCGATTTGAACATCGTATCCGTTAGCATACTGGTTAGTCCCATCGATTTTGACAGCCCCATTGCTATCATCATCCTGAGTCCAGTTAAAGGGAGCATATGCTGCTTCCATCCCGATGCGTAAATATTCATCGGCTTGGGCAACATTGACAAGTCCCAGCATCAGCAAGAGACTTGTGAAAATAGATAAGTATATTTTTCTCATGATTTCTCCTATTTCTAATCTATTAAAAAATAACTGTCTCCTATTTTATCGAAAAAAACTCTATTTTTCAATATAGGTAAGCCCTTACTTATGAAAAAATGATATAATGATAACAAAGATAAAAAGGGGGCTTAGTTGATGAAAAAAACTTTTTTCTTACTGGTGTTAGGCTTGTTTTGCCTTCTGCCACTCTCTGTTTTTGCTATTGATTTCAAGATAAACTCTTATCAAGGAGATTTGTATATTCATGCAGATAATACGGCAGAATTTAGACAGAAGATAGTTTACCGGTTTGAGGAGGATTTTAAGGGCCAAATCGTGGGACTTGGACGTGCTGGCAAGATGCCTAGCGGATTTGACATTGATCCTCATCCAAAGGTTCAGACTGCGAAAAACGGTGCTGAACTAGCAGACGTTACTAGCGAAGTGATAGAAGGAGCAAATGGTTATACTGTTAAAGTTTATAATCCAGGTCAGGAAGGTGACACAGTTGAAGTTGACCTTATCTGGAACTTAAAGAATTTGCTTTTCCTTTATGATGATATCGCTGAATTAAATTGGCAACCTTTAACAGATAGTTCAGGGACTATTGGAAAGTTTGAATTTCATGTAAGGGGAGATAAGGGAGCTGAAAAACTCTTTTTCCATACAGGGAAACTTTTTAGAGAGGGAACGGTTGAAAAGAGTAACCTTGATTATACTATCCGTTTAGACAATCTTCCGGCTAAACGTGGAGTTGAGTTACATGCCTATTGGCCTCGGACCGATTTTGCTAGCGCTAGGGATCAGGGATTGAAAGGGAATCGTTTAGAAGAGTTTAATAAGATAGAAGACTCGATTTTTAAAGAAAAAGATCAGAGTAAACAACTCGTTACTTGGGTGTTTCCTTCCATACTTTCCATCTCTCTGTTATTGAGCGTCTGCTTCTATTTCATCTATAGAAGAAAGACCACTCCTTCGGTTAAATATGCCAAAAATCATCGTCTCTATGAACCACCAATGGAATTAGAACCTATGGTTTTATCAGAGGCTGTCTACTCGACTTCCTTGGATGAAGTGAGTCCTCTAACCAAAGGAGCTGGCAAATTCACCTTTGACCAACTTATTCAAGCTACCTTGTTAGATGTGATTGACCGTGGAAATGTCTCTATTATTTCAGAGGGAGATGCAGTTGGCTTGAGACTGGTAAAAGAAGACGGTTTGTCCAGTTTTGAGAAAGACTGTCTAAATCTAGCTTTTTCAGGCAAAAAAGAAGAAACTCTTTCCAATTTGTTTGCGGATTACAAGGTATCTGATAGTCTTTATCGTAGAGCAAAAGTTTCTGATGAAAAACGGATTCAAGCAAAGGGGCGTCAGCTCAAATCTTCTTTTGAAGAAGTATTGAAAGAGATGCAAGAAGGAGTGAGAAATCGGGTTATCTTCTGGGGACTTCCAGATTATTATCGTCTTTTAACTGGTGGGGAAAAGGCCTTGCAAGTAGGTATGGGTGTCTTGACTATCTTGTCCCTATTTATCGGATTTGGTTTGTTCTTGTACAGTTTGGATGTTTATGGATATCTTTACCTCCCCTTGCCAATACTTGGTTTTTTAGGTTTGGTTTTGGCTGTTTTCTATTATTGGAAGCTTCGACTAGATAACCGTGATGGTGTCCTAAATGAAGCAGGAGCAGAAGTATACTATCTCTGGACCAGTTTTGAAAATATGTTGCGTGAGATTGCACGATTGGATCAGGCTGAATTGGAAAGTATTGTGGTCTGGAATCGCCTCTTGGTCTATGCGACCTTATTTGGCTATGCGGACAAGGTCAGCCATTTGATGAAGGTTCATCAGATTAAAGTGGAAAATCCAGATATCAATCTCTATGTAGCTTATGGCTGGCATAGTATGTTTTATCATTCAAGCGCGCAAATGAGCCATTATGCCAGTGTCGCAAATACAGCAAGTACCTACTCCGTATCTTCTGGAAGTGGAAGTTCTGGCGGAGGCTTCTCTGGAGGCGGAGGCGGAGGCAGTATCGGCGCCTTTTAAAGAGAGCTATCACTGGCTGAAAAAATATGCTATAATGGAAGATAGAAAAAGGAGTAATCTATGTATCTTATTGAAATTTTAAAATCTATCTTCTTCGGGATTGTTGAAGGAATTACGGAATGGCTGCCGATTTCAAGTACAGGTCACTTGATTTTAGCAGAGGAATTTATCCAATACCAAAATCAAAATGAAGTCTTTATGTCCATGTTTAATGTCGTGATTCAGCTTGGCGCTATTTTAGCGGTTATGGTCATTTACTTTAATAAGCTCAATCCTTTTAAATCGACTAAGGACAAGCAGGAAGTTCGTAAGACTTGGAGATTGTGGTTGAAGGTCTTGGTTGCCACTTTGCCTTTACTTGCCGTCTTTAAATTTGATGATTGGTTTGATACCCACTTCCATAACATGGTTTCAGTTGCTCTCATGTTGATTATCTATGGGATTGCCTTTATCTATTTGGAAAAGCGCAATAAAGCGCGTGCTATCGAGCCAAGTGTAACAGAGTTGGACAAGCTTCCTTATACGACAGCCTTCTATATCGGTCTTTTCCAAGTTCTTGCCCTTTTACCGGGAACCAGTCGTTCAGGAGCGACTATTGTCGGTGGTTTGTTGAATGGAACGAGTCGTTCTGTTGTAACGGAATTTACCTTCTATCTTGGAATTCCAGTTATGTTTGGAGCTAGCGCATTAAAGATTTTCAAATTTGTAAAAGCAGGACAGCTCTTGAGCTTTGGGCAATTATTCTTGCTCTTGGTTGCCATGGGAGTAGCCTTTGCAGTCAGTATGGTGGCTATTCGTTTCTTGACCAGCTATGTGAAAAAACACGACTTTACCCTTTTCGGTAAATATCGCATCGTGCTTGGTAGTGTCTTGCTACTTTACAGTTTTGTTCGTTTATTTGTATAAGAAAAACCTTGAAGGGGCAACTCTTCAAGGTTTTAAAATCCAGTCACGGTAATCCCCAACAGGCGGACACCTCTTTCTTTCTCGCTTAATTCTTCATAGAGTTGCAGGGCTATTTGGCTTATATGACTAGCATCCTGTGTTTTTTGAGCGAGACTTTTTCGTTTAGTAAGAGTTGAAAAGTCCTCGTAGCGGATTTTCAAAATGACAATTTTTCCAGCTTTTTCTTGTTGATGTAGATTGAGAGCGACTCTTTCTGATAGAAGAGTCAGCTCTTTTTTGATGTCTTCCTCAGCACGGAGAATCTTCCCATAGGTTTTCTCCTTCCCGATTGATTTACGGATGCGATTGGATTTGACGGGGGAATTGTGGATACCTCGAGCCTTTCGATACAGGTCATAGCCCAGTCTGCCAAAGCGGTCTATTAGGGTTACTTCAGGGACTTCAAGCAAATCAGCGCCAGTAAAAATACCCATTTGATGAAGCCGTTCCACCGTCTTTTTTCCTACTCCATGAAACTTGGAAATATCCATTTGTTTGAGAAAATTCTCAGCTTGGTTAGGTAGAATCACTGTCAGACCATGTGGCTTTTGATAATCACTGGCCATTTTAGCTAAGAATTTGTTGTAAGAAACGCCAGCAGAAGCAGTTAGATGGAGTTCTTGCCAGATATCTTTTTGAATGAGGCGAGCAATTTTGACGGCTGACTTGATGCCGAGTTTATTTTCTGTTACATCCAAATAGGCTTCGTCAATACTCATAGGTTCAATCAAATCTGTATAGCGCTTAAAGATAGTTCGAATTTGGAGTCCCACAGATTTGTATTTTTCATAATTCCCTGAGATAAAGACGGCCTGGGGGCAACGCTCATAAGCTTCCTTGGAACTCATGGCTGAATGGACACCAAAAGCTCGTGCCTCATAGCTACAAGTGGAAACGACACCACGTCCACCTGTTTGCCGAGGGTCACTGCCGATAATGACAGGTTTTCCTCTGAGTTTAGGATTATCCCTGATTTCTACCGCAGCAAAAAAGGCGTCCATGTCAATATGGATGATTTTTCTTGACAAATCATTTAACAAAGGAAAAATCAACATGCATAGCTCCTTTTTACTGCTTATTTTCTTTCATTATACCCTTTTTTCTGAAAAAAAGGAAAAAGGACTTCGTTTTTTCAAAAATATAATACAGTTTAGAACAAAATATAGACTGTTTTAGAAAAGAAAGTGTAAAAATAGGGATTTTCCACTTGCTGAAATCGGTTACTGTGTGGTATACTTGTCTCATGAATGTAACAGATGGTTGTTACTAGAAAGAAAAAAGAGGACATTAACATGGTTGTTAAGACAGTTGTTGAAGCACAAGATATTTTTGATAAAGCTTGGGAAGGCTTCAAAGGCGTAGATTGGAAAGAAAAAGCAAGTGTATCACGCTTCGTACAAGCTAACTACACACCTTACGATGGAGACGAAAGCTTCCTTGCAGGACCAACAGAACGTTCACTTCACATCAAAAAAATTGTAGAAGAAACTAAAGCACACTACGAAGAAACTCGTTTCCCAATGGACACTCGTCCAACATCTATCGCTGATATCCCAGCAGGATTTATCGATAAAGAAAACGAAGTTATCTTCGGTATCCAAAACGATGAACTCTTCAAATTGAACTTCATGCCAAAAGGTGGTATCCGTATGGCTGAAACTACTTTGAAAGAAAATGGATACGAACCAGATCCAGCTGTTCACGAAATCTTTACTAAATATGTAACAACAGTTAACGACGGTATCTTCCGTGCTTACACTTCAAACATCCGTCGCGCTCGTCACGCTCACACTGTAACTGGTCTTCCAGATGCATACTCACGCGGACGTATCATCGGTGTTTACGCACGTCTTGCTCTTTACGGTGCAGACTACTTGATGCAAGAAAAAGTAAACGACTGGAATGCAATTGAAGAAATCGATGAAGAAACAATCCGTCTTCGTGAAGAAATCAATCTTCAATACCAAGCATTGCAACAAGTTGTTCGCTTGGGTGACCTTTACGGAGTTGACGTTCGCAAACCAGCGATGAACGTTAAAGAAGCAATCCAATGGGTTAACATCGCCTTCATGTCTGTCTGCCGTGTTATCAACGGTGCGGCTACATCTCTCGGACGTGTACCAATCGTTTTGGACATCTTTGCAGAACGTGACCTTGCTCGTGGTACATTTACTGAATCAGAAATCCAAGAATTTGTTGATGATTTCGTTATGAAACTTCGTACAGTTAAGTTTGCTCGTACAAAAGCTTATGACCAATTGTACTCAGGTGACCCAACCTTCATCACAACTTCTATGGCTGGTATGGGTAACGACGGTCGTCACCGTGTTACTAAAATGGACTACCGTTTCTTGAACACTCTTGACAACATCGGTAACTCTCCAGAACCAAACTTGACAGTTCTTTGGACTGACAAATTGCCATACAACTTCCGTCGCTACTGTATGCACATGAGCCACAAACACTCTTCTATCCAATACGAAGGTGTAACAACAATGGCTAAAGATGGATATGGTGAAATGAGCTGTATCTCATGCTGTGTGTCTCCACTTGACCCAGAAAATGAAGAACAACGCCACAACATCCAGTACTTCGGTGCGCGTGTAAACGTATTGAAAGCCCTTCTTACTGGTTTGAACGGTGGTTACGACGATGTTCACAAAGACTACAAAGTATTTGACATTGAACCAATCCGTGATGAAGTTCTTGAATTCGAATCAGTTAAAGCTAACTTTGAAAAATCTCTTGACTGGTTGACTGACACTTACGTAGATGCTTTGAACATCATTCACTACATGACTGATAAATACAACTACGAAGCTGTTCAAATGGCCTTCTTGCCAACTAAACAACGTGCGAACATGGGATTCGGTATCTGTGGATTTGCTAACACTGTTGATACATTGTCAGCTATCAAATACGCTACAGTTAAACCAATCCGTGACGAAAATGGCTACATCTACGATTACGAAACAATCGGTGAATACCCACGTTGGGGTGAAGATGACCCACGTTCAAACGAATTGGCAGAATGGTTGATCGAAGCTTACACAACTCGTCTACGTAGCCACAAACTTTACAAAGACGCTGAAGCTACAGTATCACTTTTGACAATCACATCTAACGTTGCTTACTCTAAACAAACTGGTAACTCACCAGTTCACAAAGGTGTATACCTCAACGAAGATGGTTCTGTGAACTTGTCTAAACTTGAATTCTTCTCACCAGGTGCTAACCCATCTAACAAAGCTAAAGGTGGATGGTTGCAAAACTTGAACTCACTTTCTAGCCTTGACTTTAGTTACGCAGCTGACGGTATCTCATTGACTACACAAGTATCACCTCGCGCTCTTGGTAAGACTCGTGACGAACAAGTTGATAACTTGGTAACAATCCTTGATGGTTACTTTGAAAACGGTGGACAACACGTTAACTTGAACGTTATGGACTTGAACGATGTTTACGAAAAGATTATGTCAGGTGAAGACGTTATCGTACGTATCTCTGGATACTGTGTAAACACTAAATACCTCACTCCAGAACAAAAAACTGAATTGACACAACGTGTCTTCCACGAAGTTCTTTCAATGGATGATGCCTTGGATGCGTTGAGCTAATCAAGTTCTTGAATAATGAAAAGGAACCCTCGGTCAGTCGACTGAGGGTTGTTTTTTGGGATCTTAAATTCCTTAATACTCTTCGAAAATCTCTTCAAACCACGTCAGCTTCGCCTTGTCGTACTCAAGTACTGTCTATAGCTAGCTTCCTAGTTTGCTCTTTGATTTTCATTGAGTATAAGTCAGGATCTGAAGTGTCTCGCTTGGTTTAAAAAGAGTTGGTTGAGTTGAGGAGGTGGTCTGAAATAAAAACACCACACTTTGTTAGATACAAGGTGTGGTTGTATTTTATCTCTTAGACCAAGTTCTCTTCATAAAGAGAAGTAAGATTGGGTAAATCTCCAAACGGCCTGCAATCATTGCAAAGGAGAGAAGAATTTTTGAGATAGGACTAAAGATTGAGAAACTAGATGTCGTTCCTAGAATAGGCCCGATGTTATTGAAACAGCTAAAGACAGCACTGGTTACAACCAGAAAATCATTGCTATCTAGGCTGACAATAAAGATAAGGGATAGCAAAATCATAGAATAGATGACAAAGTACTTGAGAATCTTATGTTGGGTATCTTTGTCAATTACCGTTTTATTAACATGGAGGGTCAAAACACGGTGGGGCGATAGGATTGACAAAATTTGGTTTTTGGCAATTTTTGAAAGGATGAGACCTCGAATAACCTTGAGTCCACCTGCGGTTGAACCAGCAGAACCACCGATTCCCATGAGGAAGAGGAGGATAAACTGGGAGAAGAGGGGCCAATTGGTAATGTCTCCATATCCAAAACCAGTCGTCGTAATAATATTGGAAACCTGGAAGAAGGCCATTTCAAAGCTCTTGGAAAATCCTGGGTAGAGATAGAGGGTATTAAGGCTAATCAAGCCTGTAGAAACCAGAACAATGACCAAGTAAGCTCGAAGTTCTTCATCTCCAAAGAAGGCCTTGACGCGACGGAGCATAAGGTAGTAGTAGAGATTGAAATTTACCCCAAAAACCAAAACTCCGATACTAACCAGATAGGTAATCAGTGAGCTACCATAGTGGGCAATCCCGTCGTTATAGACTGTAAAACCTCCTGTACCCGCAGTACCCATAGCGATGATAAAACTATCAAATAGGGGCATACCAGCCAGATAATAGATGATGACAAAGAGGGAGAAGAGAGCTAGATAAAGGAGATAGAGAATCTGGGCAGTATTTTTGAGTTTGGATACAACCTTGCCAAAAACAGGGCCAGGAACCTCAGCCTTCATCACCTCTAGGTGGCTATTCTTGGCATTATCCATAATAGCAAGCGCAAAAACAAGCACCCCCATCCCTCCAATCAAGTGGGTAAAACTTCGCCAGAAGAGGAGGGAACGACTGAGAACTGAAACGTCATTCAGAATAGTTGCTCCAGTAGTTGTAAAGCCAGAACTGATCTCAAAAAAGGCATCGATAACGCTGGGAATTTGCCTAGCAAAAACAAAGGGGAGACCACCAAAGAAGGACCAAAGGATCCAACAGAGGGCAACAATCAAGACTCCCTCCTTGGCATAAATCCGTTGATTTTTTGGCTTTTGTAAAATTCCTGAACCGCCTAGTAATACGAGAATCCCAATCGTTGTAAAGAGGGCTGTAAAGACTTGGCTCGATTCACGGTAATAGATAGCAACAGCTACAGGAACCAAAAGAAGAACAGCTTCAATCAAAAGTAATTTTGAAAGGAGGTAACGAATCATACTTTTATTCATTTCTTACCTCGCGATCAAGTCATAAATCTTGGTGATGTTTGGCAACAAGGTTGTTACTAGGAGCTTGTCTCCGACTTCCAGCATATCCTCCCCAGTAGGGAAAATAGTCTTGCCCTTTCGAATGATAGCTGCAATAAGAACCCCTTTTTTCAGTTTGAGTTGAGAAAGAGGTTTGGCAGTCATTTTATTGGCTTCCTTGATATGGAATTGCAGGGTTTCGATTTGGCCATTGGCTAGATGGTGCATGGCCTGAAGGTCTGAATACTGGGCATTAACCCGACCACGAATAAAGTGCATAATCGTATCTACAGCGATGCTTTTAGGTGTGATGATACTTGAAAAATCAGGCGCATTGATAATCTCGAGGAGACTGGTACGATTGACCTTAGTAATATTTTTCTGTACACCTACCCTGTCAAGGAACATAGAGGTAATCAGATTTTCCTCATCGACCCCTGTTAGAGTCGCAACGGCATCATAGTTTTGAGCACTTTCTTCCAGCAGGATATCTTTTACGGTACCATCTCCTTGAACGATGTAGAGGTTTGGGAATTTCTCGCTAAAGAAGCTAGCGATTTCAGGATTGATTTCAATAACCTTGGTATCGATACGACTGTCTTTGAGGATACCTAGTAGATAATAGGCAATTCTACCAGCTCCAACAATAAGAAGACTCTTCACGGCACGAGACTTGAAATAATTATGGAAGAGCATCATGTCAACACGGTTACCAGTGACAAAGATTCTATCTTTATCCTGTACAGTCATGTCACCGCTTGGAATGATAATTTGATGTTCCCTTTCTATCGCACAGACAATGACATTGCCAAATTTTTTCCGAAAATCAGAAATGGGCATTTGGCAAAGACCACTGGAGGATTTAACAGCGAATTCCATCAAGCTGACCCGTCCACCAAAGAAACGTTCGACAGAGAGGGCGTTGGGGAAGTCAATGATATTAGCAATAGCACGGGCAGCCAAGAGCTCAGGATTAACGATAAGAGAAAAACCGAGAATATTCTTTTCCTTGAAATAAGAGTTAGAATATTCAGGGTTCCGCACCCGAACGATGGTCTCTTTAGCTCCCATTTTTTTGGCTAGAACGGCTGCAATCATGTTGACTTCATCGTATTCAGTCAGGGCGATAAAGATATCACAATCCTGGACACTGGCTTGCTCAAGGATGGTAAAATCGGCCCCGTTACCAAGGATACCCATGATATCAAAGCGATTGACAATATGATTGAGGACAGTTTCGTCTTGCTCAATCAGCAAAACATCATGCTTTTCTGCAACCAAGGAGCGACAGAGGGCAGAACCAACTTTTCCCCCTCCGACAAGGATAATTTTCATAATAAAACCTACTTCTTCATTATGTAACTATCATACCTTTTTTCAAGAAAAAATGCACCTACTAGCTAATCACCAGAGTTTTTAGTAGGAAATTTGCTATAAGGTAAAACTATACCCTAATCAATTGAAATAGCTATTAGCACCTTTCTCTGAAATATGGTATGATAAAGGATATACAAGGAGATAAAATGAATAATAATTTACTGGTATTACAATCAGACTTTGGTTTGGTAGATGGTGCGGTATCGGCTATGATTGGAGTGGCTTTAGAAGAGTCTCCAACCTTAAAAATTCATCATTTGACGCACGATATCACGCCTTATAATATTTTTGAGGGGAGCTATCGTCTCTTTCAGACGGTGGATTACTGGCCTGAGGGAACGACTTTTGTATCGGTTGTCGATCCAGGTGTCGGCTCGAAACGTAAGAGTGTGGTTGCCAAGACTGCAAAAAATCAATACATTGTCACGCCAGACAATGGGACTCTTTCTTTTATTAAGAAACACGTTGGTATTGTAGCCATTCGTGAAATTTCTGAGGTAGCCAATAGACGTCAAAACACAGAGCATTCTTATACCTTCCACGGTCGTGATGTTTATGCTTATACTGGAGCTAAATTAGCCAGTGGTCACATTACATTTGAGGAAGTGGGACCAGAGCTCAGTGTGGATCAGATTGTGGAGCTTCCAGTCGTAGAGACCATCATTGAAGACCATTTGGTGAAGGGAGCTATTGATATTCTGGATGTGCGTTTCGGCTCTCTTTGGACCTCTATCACGCGAGAAGAATTTTACAAGCTGGAACCAGCATTCGGTGACCGTTTTGAAGTGACTATCTATCACGCTGATATGCTGGTCTATCAAAATCAGGTTGTTTATGGCAAATCATTTGCAGATGTGAGAATTGGGCAACCAATCCTTTACATCAACTCTCTCTATCGTTTAGGTCTGGCTATCAACCAAGGTTCCTTTGCCAAGGCCTATAATGTGGGTGTCGGTTCATCTTGGACCATTGAAATAAAGAAAATAGAATCATAAAATAGGAGAATATAGATGAAAAATCAATCAATTAAACAAGTTGTTGCTATCGGTGTTGGAGCTGCGCTCTTTGTTGTCATCGGGATGATCAGCATTCCGACACCCGTTCCAAATACAAGCATCCAGCTTCAGTATGCGGTACAGAGCCTCTTATCTATCATTTTTGGCCCTCTAGTGGGACTACTTGTTGGTTTAATTGGGCATGCAGTGAAGGACTCTCTTGCTGGCTACGGTCTGTGGTGGACTTGGATTATTGCTAGTGGTCTCTTTGGTCTAGTCGTCGGACTCTTTAGAAAATACATTCGAGTAACACAGGGTGTTTTTGAGTTGAAGGATATTGTCTTCTTTAACCTCATTCAGATTGTTGCAAATGCTCTTGTTTGGGGTGTCTTGGCACCACTTGGAGATGTTGTGATTTATCAAGAAGCAGCAGAAAAAGTATTTGCCCAAGGGATTGTTGCGGGAATTGCTAATGCTGTAACTGTAGCTATCGCAGGTACTCTTCTCTTGCTAGCTTATTCACGTACGCAGACTCGTTCAGGAAGTTTGAAAAAGGATTAACATAAAGGAAAAGGCTGGGCAACCAGTCTTTTTGCTGTTTATAGGCTAGTCGGGTAAGCAATTTAGGCTAGGAATCTTGTTGGCGCTAAGTTTTTAAGAGAAGAGACTGCAAGAAGGGTTCGATTTATGATAAAATAGAAGTCTAAGAAGCGAATGAAGAGAGTAAGATGAAAGAAGCTATAATTGAGTGGAAGGATTTCTCTTTCCAGTATGAAACGCAACAAGAACCGACCTTGCAAGGAGTGGACTTAACTATTTATAAGGGAGAGAAAGTTTTAATTGTTGGGCCATCTGGGTCAGGCAAGTCTACCTTGGGTCAGTGTTTGAATGGGATTATTCCAAATATTTACAAGGGTCAGACGTCTGGAGAATTTTTGATCAAGGGGCAAGCAGCCTTTGATATGAGTATCTATGATAAATCTCATCTAGTCAGCACAGTTTTGCAAGATACAGATGGGCAGTTTATCGGCCTGTCTGTGGCAGAGGATTTGGCTTTTGCTCTGGAAAATGACATGACAGCTCTAGATGACATGAAAAGTCGTGTTCATAAATGGGCTGAAAAGCTGGACCTTCTCCCTTTACTGCCGCAGCGTCCTCAGGATTTGTCAGGTGGACAAAAGCAGCGAGTCAGTCTGGCTGGTGTCTTGATTGATGAGAGTCCGATTCTTTTGTTTGATGAGCCACTCGCCAATCTAGATCCCAAGTCAGGTCAGGATATTATCGAATTGATTGACCAGATTCATAAGGAAGAGGGGACGACGACTCTTATTATCGAGCACCGTTTAGAGGATGTTCTGCATCGCCCTGTGGATCGGATTGTCTTGATAAACGATGGTCGTATCCTCTTTAATGGGAGCCCTGACCAGCTACTGGCGACTGATTTATTGACCCAAAATGGAATTCGAGAACCCCTTTATCTAACCACTCTCCGTCAATTGGGTGTGGATTTAGCCAAGGAAGAACAATTAGCAAATCTGGATAACTTGTCTATCTCAAAAGGCCAGATTCAGTTGCGGACGGAACTGGTAAAAGAAACCCCAGAATTGCAGTCACTCTTTAAATTAGAGGATGTGTCTTTTTCTTATGATGATAGACCGATTTTAAAATCCATTTATTTAGATATTAAAAAGGGTGAAAAGATTGCCATTGTCGGAAAAAATGGAGCAGGGAAATCAACTCTAGCCAAGGCCATAAGTAGCTTTATCCAGACGGAAGGTCGCTATCTTTGGGAAGGGCAGGATATCAAAGGAGATTCTGTTGCAGAGCGGGCGGAACGAGTAGGCTATGTGCTGCAAAATCCTAATCAAATGATTTCAACCAATATGATTTTTGATGAGGTGGCTCTAGGACTTCGTTTGCGAGGTGTGGAAGAGCAGGAAATTGAAACGAGAGTCTATGAAACCTTGAAAATCTGTGGTCTCTATGAATTCCGTAATTGGCCCATTTCTGCCCTGTCATTTGGTCAGAAAAAACGTGTTACTATTGCATCGATTTTGGTCTTGGGAGCTGAAATTATCCTCCTAGATGAACCAACTGCAGGTCAAGACCAGAAGAACTATACTGAGATTATGGAATTTCTCGAAGAGTTGCATCAAAAAGGTCATACCATTGTCATGATTACCCATGATATGCAATTGATGCTAGATTATTCAGATCGAGCTCTTGTTATGGTGGATGGAGAATTGATTGCCGATACTGATCCAGCTAGTCTGTTGAGCAATCCTGAGCTGTTAGTAAAAGCCAACCTAAAAGAAACCTCTATCTTTAACTTGGCTAAGAAACTCGACGTGGATCCACTTGCTTTAACGGCATTTTACAAAGAAAGGAGAGAAGGATGCAAGCAAAATTAATCGGTTACCAGCATAGAGATACTGTGATTCATCGCTTGTCAGGAGCTGGGAAACTTCTCTTTTTCATTCTCGTGTCATTGGCTGCCATGATTAGCTATGATACCAGACTGCTTGTTCTGATTGCCATTTTTTCGGTTTTTCTCCTCTATTTGTCAGAAATCCGTTTTAAAGATGTTTCCTTTGTGGCAGTTTTTGCGACTGTATTTGCCGTTTTAAACGTCTTGATGGTCTATCTCTTTTCTCCTGAGTATGGGGTTGGACTTTACGGAGAGAGAAATGTGATTTGGCAGGGAATCGGTGCCTACACTCTAACCAGTCAGGAGCTCTTTTATCTGCTAAATTTGGCCATTAAGTATCTCTGCACCATTCCTCTGGCTATTATCTTTTTGATGACAACTCATCCTAGTCAGTTTGCTTCTAGTTTAAATCAAATTGGTGTGCCTTATAAGATTGCCTATTCTGTCAGCCTGACCTTGCGTTATATTCCAGATTTGCAGGAAGAATTCTTTACTATCAAGATGTCTCAGGAAGCGCGTGGGATGGAATTATCCAAGAAAGCTTCTCTTATGCAACGAATCAAAGGCAATCTGCGCATTATTACTCCCTTGATTTTCAGCTCGCTAGAACGCATTGATACCATCGCGACTGCCATGGAGCTTCGACGCTTTGGGAAAGAGAAAAAACGCACTTGGTATAGTTATCAGGCCTTGAAAAAAGGAGACTATCTTACTTTGCTCTTGGCAGCCTTGTTTTTAGTAGCTAGTTTACTACTTATCTTGCAGAATCAGGGACGATTTTATAACCCTTGGAAATAGTATTGTCAAAGTTTTCATTAGAGAAGTAAAGAGAAATTATTCTATAACTTTTTATTGATAGATTGTATGAGAAATAAAGTTAATAATTGTATACTTGAAACTTTTTGACAAAACATGAATTAGTTTGTATATTTTATAGTAGAATTTACACTACAAAATCAAAGTTATTCAAATATAATCATTTTCAACTAAGTTCAGTGTCATAATGTAGAGACGATATAAAATAGTAAAAGTACTTAATTTAAATCGTGTTAATTTCACTTTGTGTAAACATGAGAAAATTTGAATGTAGATAATGATGGGAGAGGATTTGTAATGATCAGTTTAGAGCTGTTGTCTGAAGAAAATAGTTTAGACGTCTATTCTTTTGAAAAAGAAAATCGAGAGTATTTTGAACGAAATTTATCTCCTAGACCAGCTAACTATTTTGAGTCAGAAGTTTTTAAAGAAATTACGAGGGAATTGTTAAGGGAACAAGAGAATCATGATGTCTACATGCATCTTATTAGAGATGCACAAGGAGTTATGGTCGGAAGAATCAATTTGAGTGTTTTAGAGAATAATCGAAAAACAGCAGAGCTTGGGTATAGGATTGGGGAAAATGTTAGCAATTTAGGTTATGCCAGCGAAGCGGTTAAACTCGTTTTAGAAAAAGCCTTCACGACTTATGGTTTCAATAGAATCATTGCAGGAACGGCAACAGGTAATCTAGCCTCTCAGAGGGTGCTTTTAAAAAATGGCTTCATCTTTAGTAGGGTTATAGAAAATGACTTACAAATTCATAATGAGTGGCTTCATACAGCAGTATTTGAAATAACGAGGTCATAATATCATCATTCCCAGTCCACAGATAGGTATAAAAGAGTAAGCAATTTTTGCAGATATTTAAGAATTTTCTCCTAGAAACCCCAAGAAATAGCTTGAAAAAATTGAAAAAATCAAGTCGTTTCTATTGACAATGATTCTGAAAGTGTTATACTAAGAAAGTAGTTTCGCTGATTTACTTCAAACCTGTTGTGAGGTAAGTTAACGATGCCTTAACCACGCTGTTTGCTGAGCTTGACTCCGGGCAGTGTGGCTATTTTTTTGCAATGGTGAAAGGAAGCAAGTCATGACAAATCACATTGTATTATTTGAACCACAAATTCCACAAAATACAGGCAATATCGCGCGTACTTGCGCTGCGACCAATTCTCCCCTCCACATCATCAAGCCAATGGGCTTTCCTATTGACGACCGCAAGATGAAGCGAGCTGGATTGGATTATTGGGATAAGCTAGAAATTTATTTTTACGAGAGTTTGGAGGATTTCATGTCTCAGATGAAGGGCAAACTTTATCTGATTTCTAAATTTGCTGAGAAAGTGTATTCTGATGTGGATTTATCGATTAACGAAGACCATTATTTTCTATTTGGACGTGAAGACAAGGGCTTGCCTGAGGACTTTATGCGAGAACATCCTGAGAAAGCTCTCCGTATTCCTATGAATGATGAACATGTCCGCAGTCTCAATGTGTCTAATACCGTCTGCATGATTGTCTATGAGGCTCTCCGCCAGCAGAACTTTGCAGGTCTTGAGCTTGTTCATACCTATGAAGTGGATAAATTGAAATAAAAAATGAAAATGAAAATGAACAAAATGCTTGCGCTTGCAAGCGTTTTTTGTTATGATAAAAGAGTCTTCAGGGCAGGGTGTGATTCCCGACCGGCGGTAAATTTGACTAGCTATTTTAGCTTTCTCGTCGTTGTCTTGTCTCGATATACTTTAAGTATTATCTTCGACTGCGACGCCTAGATAAATCTAAAATATCTTAGCCAAATAAGTCCGCGAGCGCAAGCTGATGTGGTGAGATTCCACAACCGACAGTATAGTCTGGATGGGAGAAGACGAAAGAATAGCTTTGTCTGTTCTGATAGATTTATAGCTAAACTGTAACCGCTTGCTTGAATTTCCTTAATAGAGTGAGAGGGAACTTTTGGGATATAAAAAGTGAGAATAGATAGAAAAATCCTTTCCAACTTCTTCTGATTTTATAGAAAATTGGAGGAACCTGTTATGACAAACACACGTCGACTTTCGACCATTGCGATTTTATCAGCCATCTCATTTGTGCTGATGTACTTTGACTTTCCGCTTTTGCCAGCGGCGTCCTTCCTCAAGATCGAATTTAGTATCTTGCCAGTCCTTGTGGGTCTGGTGGTCATGGATTTGCCTGCTGCTCTAGGAATTCTCTTGCTTCGCTCACTCTTGAAGTTGCTTCTTAACAGCCAGGGAGTGAATACTTACATTGGCTTGCCAATGAATATCGTAGCTTTAGGAGTTTTTGTCATCGTATTTGCTTTGATTTGGAAAAAGGAACGGACAACCCTTCGTTTCCTACTAGGCTCTCTAGCTGGAACTATTGGTTTAACCGTGGCTATGTTGGTTCTCAACTATGTTTATGCTGTTCCTTTGTACGCTAAGTTTGCTAACTTTGATATTGGAAAAATTTTGGGACTTTCCAACTACCTAATGACCATGGTATTACCTTTTAACTTGATTGAGGGTGTAATCTTTTCCGTTTCATTCTGGTTGTTGTACGTCCTTTTGAAACCAACCTTAAAACACTATGAAAGATAAACAAATATTTTTAATGAAGGGCAGTTTTGCCCTTTTACTTTTCGTTATTCTTGGCTACATGGTCAAATTTTACCCTGAAACGCTGGTCGGTTTTGACCAACCGATACAGACAGCCGTTCGAGGAGACTTGCCAGATTATTTGACTACTCTCTTCCGAGCCATTACACGCCTGATTGATATCCCAGTGATTATCACCTGGGTTGCCATCGCAGCCTTTGTCTTTTATCGTAAAAGATGGAAGATAGAAAGTTTCTTCATGCTGGGAAATCTGGCTTTGGCAGGTCTTTTAATCGTGACCTTTAAAAATATCTACCAGCGCCCACGACCAGCTATTTTACACTTGGTTGAGGAGAAGGGATTTTCCTTTCCAAGTGGCCATTCTCTGGCTGTAACCTTGATGGTCGGTTCTCTGATTGTCATTCTCAGTCAACGGATGAGAAATCCAGTCTGGAGAAAAATCGTACAAATCGTCCTTGGCCTTTACTTAGTCAGTGTGTTGGTATCAAGGGTCTATCTGGGAGTTCACTATCCATCAGACGTCTTTGCCAGTCTCTGTGTGGGTTTGGGAGTCCTGTTTATAGAGTTTCCCTTCTATGACAAGCTCCGCTTCCAATGGCGATTTAAAGGCAAGCAGAAGTGAGTATCAAATTCCATTGAGGAGAAAGAAATGAAAGTCAATATAAAAGATCTCCATCCGACTCAACTATACTTATCAGAAAAGAAACTAGCAGGCATCCAGATGCTTTATCAGTCGGCAGAAATGATCAATGTTGACCCAATCAGTATTCTTGCGTTCGGAGATTGCTTGTTGATTACAGATGGGCATCACAGGACTTATCAGGCTTTATTGGCAGGTCAAGATACGATTTCTGCTGAGTTTGATAGAGACGGCGGTAATGAACTATATCATCTCTATGCGCAAGTCTGCGAAGAAAGAAAAATTTATTCTGTTCTGGATTTAAAAAATCATATCTTACCTCAAGATGAGTATAAAGCAAAATGGTATAACTGGTGTGAGGGTTTTAATCAAGCAGCAACTCTCTTATTGAAAAGGAAAGCAGATGAAACAGACCCTACAAATAGATGATGCACTGCGTCTTGTTCCTTATTATCAGGTCAATCATTGTGAGGAAGCTTTTGCTTGGTATCAGGATGTGAACTTGGTTTACCTCGTAGATGGTGTGAAGAGACCGTACAGTCCAGCGACCTTGGAAGCTATGTATTCCTATTTGGATCAGCATGGTGAGCTTTTTTGGATTGAAGTTAAGGAGAAGGGGGAATGGTTTCCAATTGGGGATGTTACACTATCTCAGGATAATCTTCCCATTGTGATTGGGAATCCCGCTTATCAACATCTAGGGCTTGGGAAAAAGGTTCTAAGTACTTTGATTGAATTGGCTCGAGTAAAAGGATGGAAAGAATTGAAAGTCAAGGAAATCTATACCTACAATCATGCTTCTAGGAGGTGTTTCAAGTCGCTTGGATTTGTGGAAGATGGAGCAACAGAAAAAGGAACGAGTTTTATATTGAAATTAGTCTAATCTAACTTGTTTTTTAACTAAAAATCTGATAAACTAAGTAGTAATTGAATAGAAATCTGCAAGACTAGTAACTCAAGGGAAGTATATCAGGGAGGAGAGCCGTGACTGCAAGTTCTCTATATGAAAGCTGGGCGAATTCACTTGCGCATGGATTTAGAAATGAAGGTCTGACTTGTCAGATGAAAACGGATGGTACCGCGTGTCAACGCTCCGAGTGGAGTTTTTGGCATGTGGTTTTCTTTTTTATCTACGAGAGACTGATGGAGGAATTATGTCAACTATTGAAGAACAATTAAAAGCGCTTCGTGAAGAAACGCTGGCTAGCTTGAAGCAGATTTCTGCTGAAAATAAAAAAGAGATGCAAGACTTGCGTGTCTCTGTCCTTGGTAAAAAGGGTTCGCTCACTGAAATCCTCAAAGGGATGAAAGATGTTTCTGCTGAGATGCGTCCAATTATTGGGAAACACGTTAATGAAGCTCGTGATGTCTTGACAGCTGCTTTTGAAGAAACAGCTAAACTCTTGGAAGAAAAGAAAGTCGCAGCTCAACTGGCTAGCGAGAGCATCGATGTAACCCTTCCAGGTCGCCCTGTTGCGACTGGTCACCGCCACGTTTTGACACAAACAAGTGAAGAAATCGAAGATATTTTCATTGGTATGGGTTACCAAGTCGTGGATGGTTTTGAAGTGGAGCAAGACTACTATAACTTTGAACGTATGAACCTTCCAAAGGATCACCCAGCCCGTGATATGCAGGACACTTTCTATATCACTGAAGAAATTTTGCTTCGTACTCACACGTCTCCAGTTCAGGCCCGTGCTATGGATGCGCATGATTTTTCAAAAGGTCCTTTGAAGATGATCTCGCCAGGGCGTGTGTTCCGTCGTGATACGGACGATGCAACCCACAGTCACCAGTTCCACCAAATTGAAGGCTTGGTTGTTGGGAAAAATATCTCTATGGCTGATCTTCAAGGAACCCTTCAGTTGATTGTCCAAAAAATGTTCGGTGAAGAGCGTCAGATCCGTCTGCGTCCATCTTACTTCCCATTCACAGAGCCATCTGTTGAGGTGGATGTTTCTTGCTTCAAGTGTGGTGGAGAAGGCTGTAACGTATGTAAGAAAACAGGTTGGATCGAAATTATGGGTGCCGGTATGGTTCACCCACGTGTCCTTGAAATGAGTGGTATCGATGCGACTGTTTACTCTGGATTTGCTTTTGGTCTTGGTCAAGAGCGTGTAGCTATGCTTCGTTACGGAATCAACGATATCCGTGGATTCTACCAAGGAGATGTCCGTTTCTCAGAACAGTTTAAATAATGATTGAAACCTGAAACACAGTCCTAGTCAGCTACTCTTGACGAGAAATGGTGAGGACTGACTCGAAGAAAAAGAAAGGAATTGAAAAGGTCTTACTTGGTGAGACCTTACAATTAGAATTATGCTTGTATCTTATAAATGGTTAAAAGAATTGGTGGACATTGCTGTGCCATCACAAGAGTTGGCTGAAAAAATGTCAACTACAGGGATCGAGGTAGAAGGTGTCGAATCACCTGCTGCTGGTCTCTCAAAAATTGTCGTCGGTGAGGTCTTGTCTTGTGAAGATGTGCCAGAAACTCACCTCCATGTTTGTCAGGTTAACGTTGGCGAAGAAGAAGCCCGTCAAATTGTCTGTGGTGCACCGAATGTGCGTGCTGGTATCAAGGTTATGGTGGCTCTTCCAGGAGCTCGCATCGCTGACAACTACAAAATCAAAAAAGGAAAAATCCGTGGTTTAGAGTCACTTGGGATGATCTGTTCACTTGGTGAATTGGGAATTTCTGACTCAGTTGTGCCAAAGGAATTCGCAGATGGCATCCAAATCTTGCCAGAAAATGCCGTTCCAGGTGAGGAAGTCTTCTCATATCTAGACTTGGATGATGAAATCATCGAACTTTCTATTACACCCAACCGTGCAGATGCCCTTTCTATGCGTGGAGTGGCTCACGAAGTGGCAGCTATTTATGATAAGGCAGTCAACTTTAAAGAATTTACTCTAACAGAAACTAATGAAGCTGCGGCAGATGCCCTTTCTGTCAGCATTGAGACAGACAAAGCGCCTTACTATGCCGCTCGTATCTTGGACAATGTGACCATCGCACCAAGTCCACAATGGTTGCAAAATCTTCTTATGAATGAAGGAATCCGTCCAATCAATAATGTAGTGGACGTGACCAACTACATCCTTCTCTACTTTGGTCAACCAATGCATGCTTTTGACTTGGATACCTTTGAAGGGAGTGACATCCGTGTGCGTGAAGCGCGTGCTGGTGAAAAATTGGTGACCTTGGATGGTGAAGAACGTGACTTGGAAACAAATGACCTAGTCATCACTGTCGCAGACAAGCCAGTAGCTCTTGCAGGTGTTATGGGTGGTCAAGCGACAGAAATCTCTGAAAAGTCTAGTCGTGTTGTCCTTGAAGCTGCTGTTTTCAATGGCAAATCTATCCGTAAGACCAGCGGTCGCCTTAACCTTCGTTCAGAATCGTCTTCTCGCTTTGAAAAAGGTATCAATGTGGCAACTGTTAACGAAGCTCTTGATGCGGCGGCTAGCATGATTGCAGAACTTGCAGGTGCGACGGTGCGCAAAGGCATCGTTTCAGCGGGTGAGCTTGATACCTCTGATGTGGAAGTTTCTTCAACTCTTGCTGATGTTAACCGTGTCCTTGGTACAGAACTTTCTTACGCGGATGTGGAAGACGTCTTCCGCCGTCTTGGCTTTGATCTTTCTGGAAATGCAGACAGCTTTACAGTCAGCGTCCCACGTCGTCGTTGGGATATCACAATCGAGGCAGATCTCTTTGAAGAAATTGCTCGTATCTATGGATATGACCGCTTGCCAACCAGCCTTCCAAAAGACGATGGTACAGCAGGTGAATTGACTGCGACACAAAAACTTCGCCGCCAAGTTCGTACCATTGCTGAAGGGGCAGGTTTGACAGAAATCATCACCTACGCTCTAACAACTCCTGAAAAAGCAGTTGAGTTCACAGCTCAACCAAGTAACCTTACGGAACTTATGTGGCCAATGACTGTGGACCGTTCTGTTCTTCGTCAAAATATGATCTCAGGGATCCTTGATACGGTAGCCTACAATGTAGCACGTAAGAATAAAAACTTGGCCCTTTACGAGATTGGAAAAGTCTTTGAACAAACAGGCAATCCCAAAGAAGAACTTCCAAATGAGATTAATAGCTTTGCCTTTGCCTTGACAGGCTTGGTTGCTGAAAAAGATTTCCAAACGGCAGCAGTTCCAGTTGATTTCTTCTATGCTAAGGGAATCCTAGAAGCGCTCTTTACTCGCTTGGGACTTGCAGTGACCTATACAGCTACGGCTGAGATTGCAAGCCTCCACCCAGGTCGTACAGCTATGATTTCACTCGGTGACCAAGTTCTTGGTTTCCTTGGTCAAGTGCATCCAGTCACTGCTAAGGCTTACGATATTCCAGAAACGTATGTAGCTGAGCTCAATCTTTCAGCCATCGAAACTGCGCTTCAACCTGCTAATCCATTTGTAGAAATTACTAAATTCCCAGCAGTTAGCCGTGACGTTGCCCTTCTCCTCAAGGCAGAAGTGACTCACCAAGAAGTTGTGGACGCTATCCAAGCTGCCGGTGTGAAACGTTTGACAGATATCAAACTCTTTGACGTCTTCTCAGGCGAAAAATTGGGACTTGGTATGAAGTCAATGGCTTATAGCTTGACCTTCCAAAATCCGGAAGATAGCTTAACGGACGAAGAAGTCGCACGCTATATGGAAAAAATCCAAGCATCGCTTGAAGAAAAAGTCAATGCAGAAGTGCGTTAAAGTATCAATCCATCCTTCGGGGTGGATTTTTTCTTTTCACATAACAATTCAGGATCAAAAATAGACAGTTGAGGAACAGAGAAGATAAATTGGAGTTTACCAGTGTATAATGTACTCATAACTCAAAGTACCCTAAGATTTTTTACTAAAATGAGGATGATAAAAATGGACAGAAATCATTGTAAAAGCTATCAAAAAGGAGTATAATGAGTGCAAGACATTTCGGAGGTGAAAGATGCTAGAAGTAAGAAGTCTAGAGAAAAGTTTTGGACCTAAGCAAGTTTTGTTTGGTATTGACTTTCAAGCGCGACCAGGTCGTATTTTGGGATTAGTCGGGAAAAATGGTGCTGGGAAGACAACGATTTTCCACAGTATTTTGAAGTTTTTAGAATATCAAGGAGAAATTAGTCTGGATGGTCAGGATATTCGTCAGGAGACCTACGCTCGGATTGGCTATCTGCCTGAAGAACGCAGTCTCATGCCTAAATTGACAGTCCTTGAACAAGTTCGCTACTTGGCGACTCTAAAAGGTATGGATGCCAAGGAAGTCAAGGAAAAACTCCCTCAATGGATGAAGAGGTTGGAAGTGAAAGGGAAACTGACTGATAAAATCAAGAGTCTGTCAAAAGGAAATCAGCAGAAGATTCAGCTCATTATTACTCTGATTCATGAACCAGACCTGATTATCTTGGATGAGCCTTTCAGTGGATTGGACCCAGTCAATACAGAATTGCTCAAGCAAGTCATTTTTCAGGAAAAAGAGCGCGGAGCAACTATTATCTTTTCTGACCATGTCATGACCAACGTCGAGGAGCTTTGTGATGATATTCTGATGATTCGAGATGGCCGTGTGGTCTTGCATGGACCAGTTCAGGATGTCCGCAATCATTACGGGAAAACGCGTCTCTTTGTTTCAAGTGAACGAAGTAAGGAAGAATTGGAAAATCTTCCTCATGTCAAACAGGTGAGCTTGACCAAACAAGGCAGTTGGAAATTGATCCTAGATGACGAGAGCGCTGGAAGGGAACTCTTCCCAATCTTGACTCAGGGGCAATATATCGCAACTTTTGATCAACAAGCGCCGACAATCGATGAAATCTTTAAACTAGAATCAGGGGTGGAAGTATGAGAAATATGTGGGTTGTAATGAAGGAAACCTATCTTCGACATGTTAAGTCATGGAGTTTCTTCTTTATGGTGATTTCGCCGTTCCTCTTTTTAGCCTTATCTGTAGGAATTGGCTACCTCCAAGGGTCTTCTATGGCCAAGAATAGCAAGATAGCAGTAGTAACAACAGTGCCATCTGTGGAAGAAGGGCTCAAGGGTACTAATGGTATCAACTTTGATTATAAGGATGAAGCCAGTGCCCAAACTGCTATCAAGGATGAGAAAATCAAGGGTTACCTAACCGTCGACCAAGAGGACAGCGTCATCAAGGCCGTCTATCATGGTGAAACCTCTCTTGAAAGTGGCATCAAACTAGCTGTAACCAATAGACTAAATGAACTGCAATACCAACTCAATCGTTCGGCAGCTAATTTGTCTCAAGAACAGGAAAAACGCCTGAGTCAAACCGTTGATTTTACTGAGAAGATTGATGAATCTAAGGAAAACAAAAAAATTGTTCAAACCATTGCGGCCGCAGGGCTTGGTTTCTTCCTTTATATGATTTTGATTACCTATGCTAGTGTCACTGCTCAGGAAGTGGCTAGCGAGAAAGGAACCAAAATCATGGAGGTGGTCTTCTCTAGTATCCGAGCTAGTCATTATTTCTACGCTCGCATGCTGGCTCTGCTTCTTGTGATTTTGACCCATATTGGCATTTACGTCGTGGGTGGACTTGCTGCCATTCTTCTCTTTAAAGACCTACCAATCTTGGCACAATCTGGTATTTTAAACCATATAGGAGAGGCTTTCTCGCTCAACACCTTATTGTTTGTCTTGGTTAGCCTCTTTATGTACGTTGTTTTAGCAGCCTTCCTAGGTTCTATGGTTTCTCGTCCTGAGGACTCAGGAAAAGCCTTGTCGCCTTTGATGATTTTGATTATAGGTGGTTTTTTTGGAGTGACAGCTCTAGGTGCAGCTGGTGACAATCTCATCTTGAAGATTGGTTCATATATTCCCTTTATTTCGACCTTCTTCATGCCATTTAGAGCCATTAATGGCTATGCAAATGGGTTAGAAGCTTGGATTTCGCTTGCGATTACGATTGCTTTTGCAGTAACTGCAACAGTCTTTATCGGACGTATGTATGCTAGTCTCGTTTTGCAGACAGATGATTTAGGTCCTTGGAAAACCTTTAAACGTGCCTTATCTTATAAATAGAAGAGCCTCGCGAAAGCGAGGTTTTTTAGAGACAAAAAGAGTGGAATTTAGAAAAATATTTTTCATATCTATTGACTTTTAGGGGTGAAATTTGGTATGATAGTAGGCGGTATTGTTTACCCCATTTGAAAGGCCCCGGAACCTTCCAAATACTTTTCGATGGGAAGGAACACCCATCACCGTAAACAAAAATCGAACTATATATAGGAGAAATCATGAACAAAACAACATTTATGGCTAAACCAGGCCAAGTTGAACGTAAATGGTACGTAGTTGACGCAACTGATGTACCACTTGGACGTCTTTCTGCAGTAGTTGCTAGCGTACTTCGCGGAAAAAACAAACCAACATTTACACCACACACTGATACAGGTGACTTTGTAATTGTTATCAATGCTGAAAAAGTTAAATTGACTGGTAAAAAAGCAACTGATAAAATCTACTACACTCACTCAAACCACCCAGGTGGATTGAAACAAATCTCTGCAGGTGAACTTCGTTCTAAAAATGCAGTACGTTTGATTGAGAAATCAGTTAAAGGTATGCTTCCACACAATACTCTTGGACGCGCTCAAGGTATGAAGTTGAAAGTATTTGTTGGAGCTGAGCACACTCACGCTGCACAACAACCAGAAGTTCTTGATATTTCAGGACTTATCTAAGGAAAGGAACAATAAAGTATGTCACAAGCACAATATGCAGGTACTGGACGTCGTAAAAACGCTGTTGCACGCGTTCGCCTTGTTCCAGGAACTGGTAAAATCACTGTTAACAAAAAAGATGTTGAAGAGTACATCCCACACGCTGACCTTCGTCTTGTCATCAACCAACCGTTCGCAGTTACTTCAACTGTAGGTTCATACGACGTTTTCGTTAACGTTGTAGGTGGTGGATACGCTGGTCAATCAGGAGCTATCCGTCACGGTATCGCTCGTGCCCTTCTTCAAGTAGACCCAGACTTCCGCGATTCATTGAAACGCGCAGGACTTCTTACACGTGACTCACGTAAAGTTGAACGTAAGAAACCAGGTCTTAAGAAAGCTCGTAAAGCATCACAATTCTCAAAACGTTAATCAATACGATTATATCAACGTTTCAAAGCACTTTGCAAAGATTTTGCAAAGTGCTTTTTTGTCGATTTTTGAGCTAGAATAACTTTGTGATAACCTTCTGATAACCTCTTCAAAATTTTAAAAATCATAATTCTATTTTGCTTTATTGAGATAATCTGCAAATTTGTCAATAGAGTTTTTCTCACCAGTTTTCGTGGTGTGAGTATAGACATCTAATGTCATCTGACTGCTTGCATGACCGAGACGTTTTGATGTATTAGAAGGGTCTATTCCAATTTCAGACATAAGTGTTGCATGTGTATGTCTAAACCCATGTGGGCTAATTGGTTTTAATTTATGCTTTTTAATAATTCGATTCAGTACGTTATTAATGTAATCAGCATGCAAAGGTTCAATTTTGTCATTACTTGATATGTAAGAGAACATATATTCGTTACTAATATTCAGCTTTGTAAGAGGGAACTGAGATTGTTCTTTCAGATAGAAATTTCTCCATTGCTTAATAATATCGATTGTCTCATCATCAAGATAGATTGTACGAACTGAAGATTCATTCTTTGTGCTCTTTTCAATCGCTTTACCGTCAATTCTTCCTAGACTTTTATCTATGTTCAATAGATTGCTATCAAAGTCAATATCAGCCCATTTTAAAGCGTATAACTCCCCTTTTCGTAGTCCACTAAATGCAAGCAGTCTAAATAAAGCAAAATGTTTAAATGGCTCAGTTTCTTTCACTATATCAAGGAAATGATGTAATTCCTCCAGAGACCAAAAATTATCTGATCTAGTTTTTTTGATTTTAGGCATGATAACATTCTTCATTGGATTTCGATCAATGTAGTTCATGTTGATTGCAAAATCAAAAATTTTTGAGGTATAGGATTTTATCTGTTTGATATTTTTGAAAGTCTGAGATTTTTGTGTAATAAAGTTTTGACAGTCTAAAGGACTGATTTGGTCAATAAATTTATCGTCAAATATTGGTAGAATATGTATTCGATAGATATTCTTAGTTTGGGAAGAAGTTGTTTCTTCAACGGTACCAACATAGGCCTTAAACCATTCTTGATAAAGTTCTTTATAAGTGACTTTGGGGTTAGGTTTGTCGGTACTTACTGTGGGGGAAACGACACCAGCTTCTAAACGAGCTTCGTACAATTTTGCCTCTTTTTTGGTTTTGAACCCTCTCTTTAAGTGCCTTTTTTTCTTTCCATAAGCATCTAAGCCAATGTAAAAGCTGACATAGTATAGGATTCCTTTTTTTGTTTTGTATTTGTGTATAGACATTTTTTCTCCGTATCTAAGTTTTCGGAGCTTATGTAATTGAGAAATGAGTGTCTATCTATTTTTTCTATCTTCTTGGCGGATAGCGTATTCGTCTGTTTTAATCCAGCTCTGCCAAACTTTAGAATCTTTATTTTGGTGATTCATATAGTCTATAAACTCAGACATAAAACGTTTGTTTTTCTCAGCTAGATATTCTGAGAATATATGACGAAATTCATCTGAAAAACTATCATCAAGTGGTAGTGTTAATGCCCTTTCGCCAAATTCGATGCTCTTCTTTAACTTCTCCATATCGCTTTTAAAAGGTGTCACAGAACCAATTTTAGATGTTTTGAAACTATCTGTAACAATTTTAAGATTTGATGGAGCGTGTGGGTTGCTATCAAGTCCCATAATGTAAGCGACGGAAACATTAAAGTATTTTGCCAATTTTTCAGCATTATCTTTTTTAGGTTTGCGGATTCCTTGATTGTATCCAGAAAGTGTAGGATAGGCTATATTTGTAGCTTCGCTAATTTCTGTCAATTTTTTTCCGCTATTTTCTATCAGTTTAGTAATATGATTCGTCATAAGAACCTCCTTTTTATCATTATAACACATTTTATTCTTTTTGAATAAAAAAGCTTGACAAAAATTCAAAAAGGATATATAATTCAAAATGAATAACAAATTAAATGGTTTCGGAGCTTATTTAATTTAGAAATGAGGTGTGAATTTATGTCGGAAACTACTTTAGTTGTCCAGCTTCCTAAAGAATTAGAGAAGCAATTACGTGCTCACTATGATGAGATGATTTCAAATGCTGTAGCAAGAGTATTTGAAGATAAAGAACTTTATAAACCTATGGTTCGTATGTCAGGTTTGTCTAGGTGGTTAGATGTATCTACGACAACAATCCAAAAATGGACGAAAGAAGGAATGCCAACCATGGTGATTGATGGAGTGACTTTATACGATAAAAGAGCAGTAACACGATGGTTGAAGCAATATGAAAGATAGGTACTCGTATGAATGGTGTTCAGTGGATCAAGATAACAACAGATATATTTGATGATGAAAAAATTCAGCTAATAGAATCAATGCCAGAAGGAGATACTCTTATTGTAATATGGTTTAAAATTCTGGTGCTTGCAGGAAAGCAAAATAATAGTGGCATATTAAGTCTAGGGAACAAGGTTTATTACACAGAAGAGATGCTTTCAACAGTGTTTAGGCGAAAGGCTACATCTGTAAAATTAGCTCTCAGCATGTTTGAAGAATTTGGCATGATAGAAATCATAGATGGCGCTATTACCATTCCAAAATGGGAGAAACATCAGAATATAGATGGACTAGAAAAGATTAGAAAACAAACTAGGGAACGTGTTGCTCGTCATAGACAAAAACAAAAAGCACTAATTACAGGCGAGCCACAACTCGTTTTAGACTGTAACGTTACAGTAACGGATGAAAATGATAATGTAACGCAAGAGATTAAGAACAAGAGTAAGAATAAGAAAGAGATTGAGAATATACTGGATAATAGTTCTAGAAAGCCTGAAACTTATATTCCACCCAAATATTATTCTTTGTTAGAATCCATTTCTTATAAGTACAATGATAGATTTTTGTATCCTAACAATTACACTTTAACACATGCTCAGAAGATGAAGATAGGCGAGTATTTGGCTAGTGGGTATGTAACTAGTGATGAAGTCATTAGCATGATTGAACGGATTCCTGAGGATGCGACGTCTCCTTTGGCGTATTTATTTAAGTCTATGGAGAATTTAAAGCAGGAACGTATGCTGGAGTGCAAAGCTATTGCCCATGAAAATGCCCGAAAGAAGTATATGATAAATGAGTAGATATAGGACTGTTCTAAAGAAATGTTACATCACTGAGGAGCAAAATGAAATAGTGAATAACTTGATTGAAATGACAAATCATCTAAGTTTTTCCTCTTATGCCAGAAAAATGTTATTTAAGAGCTCGCCTATTTATCTTCAATTTGATTTTGAATCTTATCATGACTTTATATTTCAAGTTAGAAGAATTATCAATAACTTACGTCAGTTAGAAAGAATAGCAGAACAAAGTGAGGATTTGGATAATGTAAGGATATTTCACTACTGCGTTGAGCTGATGATAGAATATGAAAAGAAGACAAGTAAACAAGTGAAAGAACTTGTAAAACGACTAAATAAGAAAACGAGGTGATAAGATTATGAGAATAAAATCGGTGTTGAAACAGGTATTTTTGACAGAAGAAGAAAATAAAAAATTAAATGATTGTATGAGGAAGGAAAATATTTGTAATTTTTCTGAGTTTGCTAGAAAAAAATTAATCCGAACAGATTTGAACATTCACAAAGTTTCTTTTGAATGTTTAGTTCCTTTAACAGAAGAGTTGGAACAAGTCGGAAAGAATATCAATTCTATAGCCCGTCTTGCAACTGTAGTTGGGAGAATAAGCTATGAAAATAAAATGGATATGTCTATTATGATGCAAAAAATAGTTGACGTGATGGAGGAAAAAGATGTTTATTTTCAAAAGTAATATGGATAAGGATTTCGATCAGATATGCGAATACATACTGAAATTAAAGCGAGCAGAATTATTTCTTCATGGAATTAAACAACAAGATAAAACGAAGGCTCGTTTGTATCATGCGATGCTGGAATACTATGATGCTAACCATAAAAAAGAAAGACATATGAGAATTTTAAAATAAGGAAACGCTGTTAAAAATTTTGCAGCGTTTTTTATATATCTTCTTAAAATATTTGTACACACAAATGACAGTCAAATTGATTTTTGGGATTATTTTATCGAGAAGGAAAGATTTCTCATAATATGACTTTGCGAGCTCAGAGTCTGTATACACACACTCCCAAAATCACCCCCAAAATTTGTATACACATAGTGTATGTACTTTTGAGGTGATTTGAATTTTGGGGAATCCCCAAACCCCTTTAGAAATAGTTAGATATAAGATTAAAAAATGGTATAATATTAAAAGATAAACGTTTTCAAGGAGTAGACTTTGAAAGAAAATTTAATCAAATCAAAAAAGCGTGTTCAAAAGCATGGAGAGGTTTTTACACCATCCTGGATGGTACAGAAAATGTTAGATACTCCAGGTATTAAAGAGACTTGTGAAATATTTCTGCAACGTTTTTAGAACCTTCTGCAGGAGATGGGAATTTTTTGCAAGCTATTTTAGAAAGAAAATTATCTGCCGTTATCATGCAATATGATGAAAGAAGTTGGAAGACAAAATCATTGATTGCATTATCCTCTATATATGGGATAGAATTTCTCGAAGATAATTTAGAAGTAGCACGTTCACGTATGTTTCTTTATTATTTAGATTGGTACGAACAAATTTTTAGTACTAAGCTAACTAGTAGAAGTGATATCTATAAATCTGCATATTATCTTATTCATAAAAATATTGTTAGAGGAAATACCTTGACTCAACGTCATCCTGTTACAGATGAGCCTATTGGGTTTAATGAATGGCAACTTATCAAAGGGCATTCTAGTTTGGTAAGAAAAGTTCCTTTTGCTTTATCAGAGCTTTTAGGTAAAAAAGTTGAGGATAACACAATAGTAGAAGGACGAGCCCACTGAAAAAATAAGGAGCTTACTTTTAATGAAAGGAAAATCGAGGAATCTCTCATCAATTTGAGCGAATTCCTCAGTTATTTTGTATTTATAAAGGTCATAATTCGTTTCATATTGACCACGAAGATGATTGTGGCTGTCTGTAACTCCATGCTGAAAAGACCCGATGCCCTTGCGACATCAAAGACATGTCTCTGTTTTAGTTCGGTATTCTTCGCTTCGATTTTATAGCGATGTCTGGTAATTTCTTTAAAATAAGGTGTTTCCTGAAATTTCTTCTGGAAAAGATGGTCGTTACTCTTAATAGCTAATGAATAAGTCTTAGACTTTGTCCCCTCCTTATAACAACCTTCCTTGGAAAGGCAACTCTTGCACTTATCTTTGTCAAAGTAATGAGTGACAACTTAATTCTTATTTTGATATTTTTTCCCTGTCCTTGCTTTGCGAATAGCCATGTGTCATTCTGGATAGACAAATAGCTCTGCATCTTTATTAAATTCAAAGGCCTCCTCTTCTTTACGGTAACCTTTTGAAACAGAAGGGTTCAGTTTTGACACCAAATGAATCTTTTCTTTGCGAGCTAGTTGAATCTTGTCCTTTCCTGAATAAGCCGCATCACCAATAATAGTCTCGATGTCCAGACTATTTTCCTTTGTTTTAGCATATAACTCAGGTAAATATTTCCTATCACTTTGTTTGCCAGAAGTGACCACACAAGCAGTAATAATCCGTTCATCCGTCATAGCGATATGACTTTTATATCCATAGAAAGAGCTGTCGGCTGTCTTATGTCCGAGCCTAGTCTCCTCCTTAACAGAAGCTTCCAAGTATTCTAAGTCGTCCTCAACAGACTCTTTTAGGTAATTGAACTTTTGAGAGACAGCCGGTAGGGCTAAGAGTTCCTCGTGTTTTTTAACCATAGCCATTGACTCCTCTGTATATGTCAATTCTGCTTCGAGTTTATCTTCTTGAGGTTTCTTTGGAAATTCTATTTTGATATCTTCTGAATGTTGATAAATCGTTTTACGTAAAGCTTTTGAACGCTTCCTAAGAATTTCTTGGGGTTTCTTAGGATTATAATGAGATTTGGTGTGAGTGGCACCCACAATGAGGATTTTACTCTTAATCAAGTTGTGTTCGAGTGCAATTTGAACAGACTTCTGAATCAATACATCAAGCAGTTTGTAATCTTTAATTCTTAGCTTTCTAAATTTTGTCAGTGAGGATGGCTCGATAACAGAATCCTCAGGAGCTAGACCAAGAAAAAATTTAAAGGCCATATCTGACAAGGAACGTCCCCCCACATCGACATCTGATAACTTATAAATATCTTTTAACAAGAGATATTTGAACATCATAATCGGTGAATAAGCTTTACACCCAAAATAGGGACGATAATTCTTTTCTAGTTCATCATGAATAAAGCTAAAATCACAGAGTTCAGTTAGCTGACGAAAAAAGTGGGTTTTAGGAACCACGATATCATACAAACTAGAATAAGGACTGACATCCATAGTTAACTGATTATCAAGCATCATTTCACCTCATCTCTAGTTTAACAAAAAAGCCATCAATTTGATGACTTTTTCAGTGGGCTCATGAAACGCTATGAGTTTTTTGTTGCACTATATTTTACAATTTATCATTATAAAATAAATGCTGAACTTTTTGAAAGCTTCTAATTTGGAAAAATTAGAATTGCTGAAAAGTAAGAGTACATTAATGATATTTTATGAATATATGTACACACACTAATTAGTTATAAATATGAGAAGCGAAAATTATATTAGTGTTGTTGAACTGGGCTAAAGGAAAAGGGGAGAAAAAGTTATCAATTGAACGATACTTCAGTACCAATAAAATTGAGTACTAAAGTATACAAAAATTACTAATGGATTGAGACTTTTGTATTTGATCATACCGTAGAGAATATTAGTCAAATAAAATTGTTTTGTTTTCACTAATGCATTTCTTATTATTATCCCAGTAGTTAATACTTTCAAAGCTTCCTTTTCTTAAATAAAGCGGTATCCTTTTTCTTATATCATCTTGCATTGGTATTTTATCAATATCTTTTAGATTCCACCATTTTGGCTCACCTTCATCAGATGTGCTTAGTTCACCAGTAAACTGAGTACATAAAAAGTCATAGAAGACAAATCTCTCATTACCAATTGAATTAGTAAAGCCTGAAATTCCCTTTAATTCAAGATTTAATGCAGTGAGTCCAGTTTCTTCCTTAAGCTCCCGTAGTGCAGCTTCAAAAAAACTTTCAGGGAATTCAACTTTTCCCCCTGGTGGAATCCAACCAGGAAAATTATCGTGCTGTCTATTAAGTAATAAAATTTCTTGATTTTTCAAAACGCAAATATTAACCCAGTTTTTGATTTTTTCAGTCATATTATCAACCTCCAATAAGTATTTTTTCATATATTATACTATATGTCAAGAACTATATGCTATTTATGATTGTGACAAATGTGTCTCAGCCAAAGATTGATGATTTTTATGAAATAGCTGATTAACTCTCAGATATGACGATAAAATAATTTTTACAAGACTAGTTAACCTTATTATACTGTGGCAAAAAATAGAATTTCATTGATTTTCTGTATATATTTTCTATTGATTCAAATGGGATATATGTGGATCTTGTTTTACCTTTAAGAAAAGTTGATAATAAAATCAAGATATCTGAAGGATTTTAAGAAATGGATGGTATAGGTTATGTAATTTATATCAGAATTAGTAATATTCCTGAAAAAGCCTATGAATATGTTGTAAATGGGAGCTCTGCTATTGGATGGATTATAGATCGGTATCAAGTTAAAACTGATAAAAAATCTGTAATCACTGATGATCCAAATGATTATAGTGATGATGAAAAGTATATCTTCAAGTTGCTATTGAGAATTATTAATGTAACTATCCAAACGGTTGATTTAATAAATAGTTTACCTAAATTCGAAGTTGATGAATAGTTTTTAATAAGGAGATGAATACGTTGTCTAAAGTGTATTTGTCTTCTTTTATTTAAATTAAATTTTCAATAAACTGATTAATTTATCTTATGATATAATAAAAACAAGTACATTACATTAATTATCATAGTAAAGGAGTTGTTAAATGGAAAATTATAATGAGTTACTAACACTTAGGAATAAAATAGAAAATACACTGAATTATCAACTGTCACTAAGCAATTTAGAATTATATCACAGCAATCTATTTGCTGTTGTTCTGGAGAAGTCTGAATTTATTAATCATAAGTTTTTTAGTAATGTTATTGATATTAATAAAAAATATACAGATTTAAAGGTTTACAGAGAAAAAAATTCGATTGATTTAACTATCGAGGTTATTGATGAGGATAGAAGGACTCATGTTATTTTTATAGAAAATAAGGTTAAGTCTTTACCAGACAAAAGTCAATTAATTCGTTATTCTGAAAAAGATTCTAATGCTAAAGGGATACTTCTTAGTTTAGTTAAACCTGAATTTGAACTACCTGATAGTTGGTTTAGAAGAAGTTATGGTGAGCTAATTGAATATTATAGTGATTTACTTGATAAAGTAGATGAGACTTTTAGATTATTCTTAACAGATTATGTTGAATATATGAAGAATGTGAAAGAGTTTATTGAAAAGATAAGTTATGGCGAATCATACTTTTTAGAAGAGTGTAATAATAAAGTACTTGAAGGTATGAGATTAAGGTCTGTTGTCGAGAAGATTCATTATGCGAATTTAGAGAATAAGATTTCTGATTTAGAATATAAAACATACTCTGGTAGGATAAGAGGAGCTCATCATTTTGGGATTTATCTTCCTATCGAAGGTACTACGTCATCATTTGATATTCAGATACAAGGAAAACAGTATAGACATAAGGTTAATTTTTCTCTTGAAGATAAAGCAAAATTAGGTGATTTAGAAAGAATATGTGATAGTATAAAAGAGAAAACTTGTTTGTATAATTTCAATCTAGAGGATAATCCAATTTTAGAAAAATCATCTTCAAGAAAAAAATGGAAAACATATGGTAAAAAAGATTATTATGATTATGCTCATATAAAAAAACATGTATCTAGTAAAGAATTGATTAATTATATAAGAACGGATATTAAGAAAATTGAAGCGGATCTGAAAATTGTTAAAGATATTATTTTAGAAAATATTAAATCAACAACTAAATAAAAAAATTAAATACTGGTGGAGCAGTATTGATAAGTATCAATCTTCTAAAGGATTTATATATTAAGGTTGAAAAGTGTGCTCGCCCTCATCATAATGAAACACCTAGCCTATTATCTTAAGAAAAACAGATTCAGTAAGGAATGCAGAATAATCATTATTATTTAACCAAAAATTAGGAGAAAATAAATGAAATATGACTTTAATTACTGGCAATTCTCGCCGGAAAATCAATATTTGGATCGGAAATCCGCACGAAAGAAGCCACAAGAACTACTTAAGCACTTGATTGCCTTTGCTAATGCTGACGGAGGTCAGTTGATTATCGGGATTGAAGATGAAAAGCAGCATAATATTATCACTGGTTTTAAGGATGGGAAAGCCTATCCGATTGATGATTTCAAAAAGATAGACCGAGAGATGCGGGATACACCGTTGGATTTATCTTTTGAGGAAATACCTGTGATCAATCATAAGGGAGAAGACGACCTGATTTTGCTTATCTCAGTTGAATTATCATCGAATCGAGTGATTGCCGCTCCAAATGATGAAGTTTATCTACGACAGGGAGACGAATCAGTCAAGTTGAGTTATGAGCAACGTATACAACTTAGTTATGATAAGGGACAGCGTTTCTTTGAAGATGAAATCATTGAAGATGCCACATTAGATGATATTGATGAACTATTGGTTCAGGATTTTAAGGACCATTTTGATATTTCAGAACGTTCAACTGAGGAGATATTAAAGGCAAGAAGGTTTCTTATCAATGGTAAATTAACAAAGGCGGCTATTCTTATCTTTGGTAAGTATCCTTCAGCATTTTTCCCTCAAGCACGTGTTCGTTTTCAACGATTTGATGGGGTAGATGTAGGTACAGGAAGTGAATTTAATGTTATTAAGGAAGTAACATTTGATGATGCATTGCCTAAATTAATTGTTAAAGTTAGAGATTTTATTCGAACCCAGCTACGAGAGTTTCAGTATCTAGATAGTGATGGTAGATTTCAGATACTTCCAGAATATCCTGAATTTGCCTGGTTTGAAGGAATTGTAAATGCAGTAACCCACAGGAATTATTCAGTATACGGAGATCATATCAGGGTATTGATGTTTGATAATCGTTTAGAGATTCATAGCCCAGGAAAACTACCGAATATTGTAACTGTTGAGAATATAAGACATGAACGTTTTTCTAGAAATCCGCGTATAGCTCGTACCTTAACTGAATTTGGATGGGTCCGAGAAATGAATGAGGGAGTAAAACGAATCTATTCTGAAATGGAATCTGCTTTTCTCCATGAACCGTGTTACTCTGAACCAGGTAACAAAGTAGTTTTAACATTAGAAAACAGTATTACAAGTAGAACATTGAGAACGCGTGATTCTTTGGAAAGTAAACTTAGAGATTATAGTGATTTAAGTGTTGATGAAAAACTATTGATACAGTATATGTACAATACAGCAGAACCTATGACAACTAAAAAAGTAGCAGAGTTCTTAGGTAGGAGTGTTTCTTACTCGTCCAAATTATTGAAAACGTTGAGAGCAAAAGGCATTTTAACATGGTATGGGACAAGTACGAAAGATCGCAGTCAATACTATAAATTAGAAATGAAATAAAAACGAAGAAAAACGAAGAAAAACGAAGAAAAACGAAGAAAAACGAAGAAAAACGAAGAAAACATAGTTACTAATTAGTGAATTTATAAAGTAAGCTTACTTTTAAATTCATGAAATTCATTCGCTTTATAATTTTGCAATTCAATTGTTTGTATGGGAATGTGATTTTTATTATACATCATTTCACAACAAGTAACGAAACGAAGAAAAACGAAGAAAAACGAAGAAAAATAAATCGTTGTTTCTCAACTACATAAGCTCCGAAAACTAAAAAAGTGATAACCCTTTGATAACCTCTCGATTTTTAAAAGGATTATATATGTAAAGATTAAGGATTTATCTCTTAAATTTACTTGATTTTAGTGATAATTTACCATAAATATCATGATGTAGAAAAAACCAGGTCTTAAGAAAGCTCGTAAAGCATCACAATTTAGTAAACGTTAATCAATACGATTATATCAACGTTTCAAAGCACTCAAAAGTTTACCTTATGGGTGCTTTTTTCGTGTTTTTTTGAAAAGTTTACCTCAAAGTTTACCTTATTTTCACCTCATTGTTTTAGAGACTTTAAAGCAAATTCACCAACTGCCATAGGAACTACATTAGAAGTGTTGACATAAGTCTTTGTTGTAATCGTTTCACTATGCGTTAGTGCTTTATAGATTCCATAGTTTAATCCAGTTTTAGTTATTTTATTATTTCTTGAGTATTAGCTTCTCAGCAAAAACGTTGAGAGCAGGTGCAACAGAATTTCCATTCAGCGAAGTGTCCGATAAAAAAATAGGATTAACTGCTTCAACAAGAGCATCTTCTGGAAAGACTGTTGTAGAAGCCGTTGTAATAACGTGGAAGGCACCATGAGTTTCACTATTTAAAATATGTCTTTGGTACTTTCCTTCCTTACCAAAGACATAGCGTGGAGCATTCCCCAATTTTTCGTAGTAAGCAGTGCCGATAAATTCTGGTTTCATTTTTAAAGTTTCTGGGATCATAAGTTGTTTCCTTTCTGATTGTAAAATAAAAATAGTTAAGCTGGTAGCATCACTCTTGAGTAGTAGTGAGTAGAAAGTTTACGTTTAAACATTTCTAGTATAGAATTCCACTTCGGCATGAGAAAATCTTGTAACAAGTGATTTCTTTGCTAAAGACTCTAAGTTATTCAAAGCCTGAGTGTATAGTTGTGTGATTAGTTTATCAGATGAACTGAAGATTCTATAAGTAAATGTGTAATTATCGTAAAGTCGTTTACATTGTAGTGCGAAAAAAATTTGTCATAATTTCCTCCTTTATTGTAAAAGTAAAAAAGCTACCAAGAAAAAGAATACATAGTAGCTTTAGAGCGAGTCTATTGAGGTAGATAGACAGCAGTAAAGAAAAGTTATTTGGTTGAAGGAACTCTCCTTCACGGTGGCAACGTTTAGGCAAGGTACTTTGCGTAAATTACCATTGCTTTCCCTGCCAATCTCAAAAGGTAGTCACTATCATACCCCCTGGATTCTCTTACGCCCTTTGGCGAAGCCAGTTCACTTTACTATACGGAAAAGTGCGAAAGTCCGAAATGCGTGGAAGCCCACAAAAATGTTTTAAATGTTTTAAATCTTCACTTCAACCATCAAACAGACTTGACTTTTCTTTCCAAAACGTTCACAATAAAGGTACGAAGTTTAGTGTAGTTTTGGCAATCAGTCTTCTGGTTGTCAGACGCACTTTTTATTAAATTGTTAATGATCGTGATTTAGCCTTGAAGATAAGGTTATTATTTTCAATTGCTATACAACCATTAGCTGTTAATGTCAACGATTTTTTGCAAAAATTTAAAATATTTTTTTGAGGTCACATATGGAATTTGCAGAACGCTTGAAAACACTAAGGAAACAGGTGAAACTAACACAAGCTCAAATAGCTGAAAAACTAGACATTTCCCAACAAGCATATGCTTCATGGGAACGTGGAGTAAAAAAACCAACACAGGAAAATCTTGTTAAAATTGCACAAGTTTTGAATGTTTCAATTGACTATTTAGTTGGGAACTCAGAAGAAAAATCAGATGAATTAGATAATATTGAATTGCTTTTCCGTATGAACTCAAAGGGACTGACCGAAGAAGAAAAGGAAGTATTCAAGAAAGAGTTGATTGAGTTTATGGAAGAGCGGAAGAAGTATTTTGAGAGAAAGAATTAGTGATAACTATTGAAAAACTAGTAATAGCTTGATATAATATTGTTAACATTTTGGAGGCTTTAAAATTGATTATTAATCATGAAGAATTTTGGATTGCTATAATATTTTTGAGTGCTTTATTTTTTTTATTGTGGAATATAAATAGGTCAAAAGATGACTACATCAAAGATTTAAGTAAAGCTTTATTAGGTTCGTTATTTTCATTAGCAATCGTTTTTGGAGGCTACAATTCTTTTCGTTCTGAAACGGGTATGTTTCATAAACTAGTTTCGGGTGAGGTTATAGTTGGAATTGCAGTTGCTTTTCCTATTCTGCTAACATGGTATCGAAAAGATAAAAAAGAAAAAAAAGAAGAGAATGAGACTAAAAAGAAGCAATATATTTATCAAGTATATACGGAGTTAAAAAGTGATTACCTGAAATTGAAAGAAGATTTTCACAAAAAAGAAATGAATCAAATTTTAACTTTGGTTAGCCTTGAACAGATTATTGATAGAATTGAGCTGTTTGAGAGAATTTCAGGAAGTGAAGTAGATAAACAGAATGAATCATTTGAACCTATTGATTTCTTGTCCTTATTTGTATCGATACAAGAAAAATTAAAGAATCTTAGACCTGAATTTGAAATTTCAAAAGATCCCAATTCACTATATTATTCTTGGAGGATTCTCAATAATAAAATTATACATAAAATAAAATCTACAGCTCCTCATTATATGAATTTTGAAGATGTTTGTGCTATTGATTTTAATAAAAATTCTGATTTACTTGGTAAATATGCACGAGCTTCGTCTTTTTATGGCTGTGAGTTTAAAGCTAATGACTTAATGCAGTTTATTACTGTGAATGATGGTTTATATATTTTTAAAGATGTTTTCTTGGACAGGAAACTAACTTCTGAGGAAATTTCTCAAATTAAGGATGATATTGAGTTAAAAAGTTATTTCTATATTGATGAATTTGGTTCTATTCATAAATATCAGACTGATCAAGAAATTTCAAAAGAAAAAACTGTAATGTCCACTGAACAAAAAATTTCTAAAGATAATCAAAAAGATTTAAATTCAGCAATCAATAGAAAACAAAAGAATCAGACTCAAAAGATATTGGCTGATATAGGAGGAGAAGATGAGGAGGAGTATCGAAGGCCTTTTATATATGAACGTAGAGATTTATCAGACTATGGACCGATAAACAGGTTTATAGAATATGGAAAAGCTTTAAACGTTAGTATAAATGAAGAAAATTCAGGTGTTAAACAGCAGATTCTCAATATCTTGAAAGGAGTATATAAAACCTCACTTAATAACATGTCTAAAGACAATAGTTTTATTAGTATTAGTAAAAACTTTATTCCAGAAATGAAAGATAGTGATAAGGAGAAATTTGAGTGGCATTCATGGAATGTGTTGACAGAGAAAAAAATTAATGATCATAGCATATCGTTCTTTATTTTCGCTATTAAAATAACTGAAATGAAATTTGAATGTATTGTTATAACGAGAAAAGAGCTTAATGAATTACTTAAACTTAAGAATAAAACGATAGATAATAGATATTTCTTCTATTTCGCAAGGTTGAAATAATAGAGCTTGGGACAAAATAGTTCTCGACCACAAAAAAGCTAGAGATTTCCAATTATGGAACTCTAGCTTTTTAATTTTGAGTCGTTCTCTTATTGTATTTTAGGAGGTTATTAGCCATAAGTACCAATCCCATGTCAATTCTCACTTGACGCTTCCCTCTCAGATTACATCTCTTGTAACCCAAACAAGCCTTTATCTGCCCAAAGACAGGTTCCACATCAATCTTGCGTTGAGCGAAAATCTGTCTACCTTCAGGAGATAAAAGCGCCTGACATTCTTTAGCTTTCAAGTTTTGATAGCGTTCGTTCATATACAGTCCCTTTTGAGGAGCTGATTCAGGTTCGTCGGCGTAGTAAACCTTGATTTCCTGTTGAAAGTCCGTCTGTGTTTTCTGGTGCTTGATATGGTGAAAACGATAGCACCAGCCATCAGGATGTGTGTAGCTATCCTCCTTGTCATCATAGTGCCAATTCGCTAAGTTTCTATTCGACTGTTTATACCCTCTCTTCTGTTCCTTATCAAACATGGCATATTTAATCAGATGGTTTACCTGCTTTTCATCTAAACGAAGGAGGTTCTCTTCACTTCCATATCCAGTATCTGCGACAACTGTCTGTACGTCATGTGGATAGGTTTCAAGGAATGGCAGAAGAGTCTTGGTATCTGTCTGATTTGAGAAGATATCATAGTGAAGAACAAATTGGTTTTCAGTAGCGATTTGAAGATTATAAGCAGCCTTGAGTTGGCCATTTTTCATATGGTCTTCTTTCATTCGCATAAAAGTGGCATCTGGATCGGTTTTGGAAAAACTGTTACGCCCTTGAAATGTCTCCTGATACTTCTCATACTTTTCAGCACGTACTGAAAAATCATCTTTGACTTTACGCAAGACTTTCTTGAGTTTACGACGCGGGATTTTACGTTCATCCTTCCCTTTAACAGCTGTCTCCTCAATGTTCTGGTTCAGTGTTTCCAATTCTTCTTCAAGGACTTGAGCGAATGCAAGCAACTGCTCTGAGGAGATAGGATCTTGTGTGTCCAGTTTGATAGCTTGATGGATAAGGGGAGTGATTTCTTCTTGAAAATAGTTCTGTATCTGTTCTTGCAGTTTGGCGGAGAATTTCTCTGTCGCTTTCTTCCACACAAAACTATACTTGTTGGCATTGGCTTCAATCTTAGTACCATCAATAAACAGACAATCTAAGGTCACTAACTCTTCCATTTTTAAATGAAGATTGAGGTCCATGAAAAGATTACGTATGAGTTCTTCCATCCCTTCAGCGACTCGAAAACGATTGATGGTGCGATAGCTGATAACCAACGGTCCTGTTAGGTATTGCATAGCGAGATTTTCAATCATCATTTTTTCAATTTTTCGTCCAGAGAAAATCCCTTGTGAATAGGCAAATAGAAGAGTAGCTATAAGCATTTTAGGGTGATAAGACGGACGAGCAAAGTCATGATAGAAGGCATGGAAGTGACAATCCTCCAAGGTATTCACCACTTTTTCAATAGTAAAGACGAGATGGTCCTGTGGCAAGAAAGAACTGATTTCTAGTGGTAAAGTTGTTTGATCTGTGTTATAGTGAATATGCATGGGATGGCCTTTCTAAATGGTTTATTAAGCAATTCTATTTTACCAAGACTATCGCAACCATGCAAAAAAAGCAACGGCAAATCCGTTGCTTTTTTTGGAAATAAGGGACTATTGTCCCAGACTTATCTTTGGAAAAACTGTAGAATTTCAAAAATTACTACAAATCTTGAATTTTACTTATCATTTCAATGATTTAAATTGCTTACATTTTATTTTGATATGTTTTACGGTAATCTCCAGGAGAAAGTCCAGTCCTTTGTTTAAAAATTTTAGTAAAGTAAGAATAATTATCATACCCTACTTGACAAGATACCTGTGATATCGAGATATTTGTTTGGGATAGGAGAGATTTAGCAGCATTAATGCGCTTATCCGTTATATATTTAACAAGAGTTTCTCCAGTTTCTTTTTTAAAAATTCTAGCTAAATGATCTGCACTGAGGTAAACCATATCTGCTAATATAGAACGATTTATATCCTCATAGTAGTGATGATCTATGTATTCGACAATGCGTTGAATACTATTTTTCTGGTTTTCAATGTTTGTTGCAAATTTCTTAGCATGTGACCAGTAATAATCAAAGTAATCCTGAAAAGATTCAATTGAATGAAAGCGTCGTTGGAATAAGAAATCATGAGTGCTGTTTTGGAACAATTTATGTGCCGAAATTCCTTTTTGATCTAGATATATTCCTATTTGTTGAGTCCAATCTAGTAAAATTTGTTGTAGTGTGAAAGTAGGAATTTGAGAATTATAAGCAAGTGAATTAATTTTTTCTCTTAATTCGTATTCACTTAAGGTATCTAAAAAAGTAATTGAAAGAGTTTCTGTTTTAAAAGAAGTTGGAAAACTATGTGGAACACATATAATAGTATTCCAATAAGCGATATACTGTTCATTATAAGTGTAGAGTTCTTTAGTATGAAATAAAATATCGGATATTTTATGGCAACTCTTATATATAATGTTGGAGCATTTACTAAAGTTATTAGAAATTTGAGAATGAATCTCACATGCTAATTTGTCACTACGTTTTGATGAGTCTACTCTAAAAAGACAAACATATTGATCAACCTGGCTTTCCATCTTAAACAAACTTATCAGTTTATAAGAAGGTTGTGAAATTCTTTGAAGTTCTCTTTTTAGTTGAGAAGTCCATGATGGAGTTTCTATAGAATAATCTTCTTCATTAAGATTAATTGTTAAAACTGCAAGGAAAAAATACTGGTGTTTTTTAAGAATAAAATCTTGTTTGCTCGCTATGTTTTCTAGTTCATCAATGCGAGAAATTTGAGGTTTTCTAAGGTAATCATACCAGAAATTATCTTCTATTTGTAAAAGCGAATCATTTTTTCCATTTAAGTTATGATTCTCAATTTTACTAATGGCTTTTTGAATAATAAATTCTAATTTTTCAAAGTTAATGGGTTTTAGATAGTATTCGAAGCTTTGCAATTCAATTGCTTTTTGAGCATAGTTGAAGTCGGCGTAATTAGTTAAAAAAATTGTTTTTATATCATATTTTTCATTTCTAATCCAAGATAAGAGTTCGAGGCCGCTGCCTTGAGGCATTTCTATATCGCTTATCATGAGATCAATAGGATGCTCTCTAATAATATTTTGAGCTTGAGAGAGGCTATAGGCAACATAAACAATGTCAATGTGTAGTTTATCCCAATTTATTTTCTCTCGTAAAGCTTCAATGATAAAACGATCGTCATCAACTAATAAGATGTTCATTATAACCTCCGTCTATAATCTTGTATGGAATGAGTAAAAGAATTTTAGCCCCACCTTCTTCATTATTTTTAAATGTAATAGTATAGTCGTTGGGATAGAGAAGATTTAAACGTTCGATGGTGTTTGTGATCCCGATATGATGTCCATCTTCTGTTATTAGAGACTGTTTCTGATTTAGTTTTGATAAAATTTCTTCAGAGAAACCTGGACCATTATCCTCGATACAAATCTGAATATAATCTGAGTTCTCAGTTTTTACTTTTTTTATCGATAGCAAAATTGTAAATAAATCCTGAAATGAAAAACCGTGTTTGATTGTGTTTTCAATAAATGTTTGTAACAGTAACGATGGAACAAGAGTATTTTGTAGGTCATCATTGTAGTCTAGTGAAAAGTAGATGCTATTTCCATATCGAATTCGTTGTATTTCTAAATAATCTCTAATATGCTGAACTTCATCTTTAAGTTCTGAAAAATCTTGATTAGCCATAAATAAATGACGGAGATAATTTGAAGTTAGGATAGTTAACTCTTCAATTTCCTTATAGTTTTTTGTTTGAAGCATACTATGAATCATTGATAACATATTTAAGTAGAAATGCGGACGAATTTGGTTCTTAAGATAATTAAGTTCTATCTTCTTAAGTTCTAGTTGTGAATGGTATTCCCGTATTTTTAATTCTTGCATGTCAAATATTACTTTATTAAGTTTATCATTTGCCTTATCAATTTCTAGTATACCTTCAGATATAAAAAATTCAGAAGGGGGGATGGAGCCCCCAAATTGAGAGAGCCGTTCAGTGAGTCTTGTTATAGGTTTAATCATCCACTGACGAATATACAGGATAATGATGATTGATAAAATTGTGATAATGATAGGAACGGCTGATAAAAATACTTCTAAGAGTGTGATATTTCTAAAGACTTCGGCATAATCGACTAAAACATAAATATCGAAGGGTAAATGCGTTTTTTCATTTTGGGCATGAATTAGGTAATTAGCGGACGGTATATTGTTAGGCTCTTTTAGGGAGAGTTTGCCATTATTACCAATATTAAGTTTATTGAGAGGTTTTAGGATATCTTCTGAAGATATGACGGCATAAATGATTTTTCCTTCGTAATGAACAGATTTAACTAAGTATTCGCTGTTTTTAGTAGTTACATTTTTCCATTTACGGTCACTTATATCACTACGCAATGATTTTAGATTTGATTTTAACAGTAGATAATCTTCATATGGAATATAAAGATTGGAGACATTTATAAAATGATCAGTACTATCGGTTTCTAATAAGAATGTCATATGAGTTTCATTTTGATATTCAAACTCTGTAAAGCTAGTTTGAACTTTTTTAAGATTTTCTTGATACTCAAGAAACGTTTGTACATGATTTAATTTCTCTAAAGATTCATTATGCGTTATTGTTGAGTACATAAAGCGTTCTACAGAATGCAATTTCTCATTAACAGAATCAGCATAAATTTCAATTGAACTACGTAGGTGTACTATATTTTGGTTTTTAATAAAATTTCTGGTTATGTTACTCATAGCAATATTGATTAAAATATTTATCAATAGTAGTACAAGTAGGAGTTTAAAGAAAAAATGAATGGAATGTTTTTTTGATAAGTCGTGATTTAATTTCATATACTATTCTCCTCTTAAAATTATAGCACTTTGAAAATACGATATCATGTAACAAAACAGATATGTTTTATCAAGATGTCGGAAAAGTAATAGTTTTTAAAATTAAAAAACTGAAAAATTGATAAACCTAGTCCAAAAAGTTCTATTAAGGGAATTCTATATGGTGTAAAATAATCGTAGAAAATCAGATGGGAGGAAAAACATGAAAGTAGCATCTCAACTTCATAAAATAAAATTAAAGCATAGTATTCCGTTATATATATTACTTTTTCCTTCAATATTGCTATTAATTTTATTTTCCTATATTCCCATGTTGGGACTAATTATTGCATTTAAAGACTATTCACCAGCCAATGGTATCTTTGCTAGTCAGTGGGTAGGATTTAAGTACTTTACTCAATTTTTCTCATCATTCCAATTCGGGACAACTATGTTCAATACATTAAAAATTTCACTTTATAGTATTGTAGTAGGATTCCCCTTACCTATTATACTAGCTATCATTAGTAATCAGTTAAGAGTTGGGAAATTTAGAAAAATATTTCAAGTGACAACTTACTTACCCCATTTTATCTCTACAATGGTTATGTGTGGGATGATTATCTTATTTTTATCTCCTACTAGCGGTTTGTTAGCGAATGTATTTAAGTCTGTTGGAATTACTATTCCAGATTTTTTATCAAAACCTACTAATTTTGCAGGTGTGTATGTTTGGAGTGATGTATGGCAACATATAGGTTGGGATAGTATTATTTATCTAGCAGCCCTTTCTGCAATTGATCCTACATATTATGAGGCTGCAACTATGGATGGTGCCTCTAGATTACAAAAAATTCGGCATATAGAATTACCATTACTTTTGCCGACTGCTATGATTTTACTAATATTAAGAGCAGGTAGTTTATTAAGTGTAGGGTTTGAGAAAGTGTTACTATTACAGAATCCTCTTAATTTAGCAGGAAGTGAGATAATTTCGACCTATGTTTATAAAGTTGGTATGGTGAACTTTCAGTATAGTTATTCGACAGCTATAGGGTTATTTAACACCGTAGTCAATCTAATAATTTTGTTATCTGTTAACTGGTTCTCAAAAAGATATACTAGAACGGGTCTTTTTTAAAGGAAGGAGTGCTTAAAGTGAGATGGTTTCATAAATCAAGAAAAACAAACTCTGAATTATTATTTGATATAGTTACCTATGGTTTAGCAATTTTCCTTATCTTGTTAATTGTTTATCCGTTATGGTTTGTAGTGATTGCATCTTTTAGCAATCCTTCAGATGTTGCAAATGGGAAGGTATGGTTTATTCCTAGAGAATGGAAATTAGATGGATATTTACGTCTTATTCAACAACCTTTATTTTTGCGTAGCTATCTAAATACCATTTTATATACTGTTGTTGGTACCTTAGTTGCTTTAGTAGTCAATATTCCAGCTGGTTATGCTTTATCTAGAAAAGAATTAGTTGGTAGAAAGTGGATGAGCATTCTATACATTATTCCTATGTTTGTATCAGGTGGCTTGATTCCTACCTACTTAACAGTAAAGAATGTAGGCTTGATTGATACATTTTGGGTAATGGTAATACCTTTTGCAGTTTCATCATACAATATTATTGTTGCTAGAACTTTCTTTAATAATAGTATTCCAGACGGGATGTGGGAGGCTGCGCAAATTGATGGCTGTGGTACAATTCGTTATTTTATTAAAATAGTTGTTCCGTTATCAAAAGCTATTATAGCAGTTATTGGACTTTGGACTGCAGTTGGTATTTGGAATTCGTGGTTTAATGCTTTAATTTATTTAACGAATGAAAATTTACAGCCATTGCAATTAATTTTACGACGTTTACTAATTAGTAATCAAATGTTACAATCGCAAGCAACAGGAGAAGTGGCATCAGATCTTCGTATCAAGGCTGATATGATGAAATATGCAGCAATTGTTATTTCAACCGCTCCGATTATGTTGTTGTATCCCTTTGTTCAAAAATATTTTAATCAAGGCGTAATGATTGGCGCGTTGAAAGAATAGGAGAAAAACATGAAAAATAAATCATTTACATATTTGTTCTTAGGAACAGTTACACTTGCTGGCTTAACAGCCTGTGCAAATTCTAATAATGCGAATAAGGACGATAAGTCTGGAGAAGATTCTTATAAAATCACAACTGTTCGTTGGTCTGACTGGGGGGAAGATTATCATAAAGGTTTTCTAACTGATTCTGCCAAAGAATCAGGTATCGATGTTAAATGGGATACACTTGTAGCTGCAGATTGGGCAGATAAGAAATCTGTGTTGGTTGCTAGTGGAGATTTACCAGATGCATTTTTAGGTTCAAATGCTTTTACAGATTCAGAAATTGCTCAGAACCAATCTTTATTTATTCCATTGGAAGATTTAATCAAAGAAAACATGCCAAATTTAACTAAGGCTATGGAGAAAGAACCTAAGATTAAAGCTATGATTACTTCACCAGATGGTCATATCTACAGTCTACCTAAAAAATTACCGATGCGCCCTACGGTAGCTAATCAGCTATTTATTAATAAAAAGTGGCTGGATAATTTAGGATTAAAGGTTCCAGAAACTTATGATGATTTAGTAAAAGTACTACAAGAATTTAAGGATAAAGATGCGAACGGAAATGGAGACGCTTCTGATGAAATTCCATTCGGAGCAGGAAACTTTGATCCAACATTCTCATATATTCTTCCGTTCAATAATCGTTTAGGGGCAGATAATACGTATGAAATGTCTGTAAAAGATGGAAAACCAGTCTACCTTCGTACAGAGGAAAGTTATAAACAAGGGATTGCAGCAATGCACGAATCTTATAAAAAAGGTTTGATTGATCCGGAAATCTTTACAGAAGATACCTCTATGAGTGTTGCGAAACGTATGGATAAGGGAGTATCTAGAGTAGGTGTTTCTAGTGGTTGGACAGCAGATGCAACGTTTGGCTTACATTCAAGTGAGTATATTGCTCTACCTGCTTTAAAAGGTATGGATAGTAAACAATATGTCTTTTCTGATCCAGATCATTACAACTATGGTCGAAATGAAATTTTGATTACAAATAAGAGCAAAAACCCTGCTAAATTATTGAAATGGTTGGATAAATTATATACAGATGAAGCAAGTATTCAGAATTTCTATGGATCATTTGGAATAGCTACTGAAAAGAATGGTGATAAGTTTAAAGTGTTACCTCCTAAAGATGGTAAATCAGCTGATGAATGGGCATGGATTAATTCACTTCGAGATTTTGGTCCTAAATACGTAAGCGATGATATCAATAGTCGCGTAGAAATCGATCAAACACAAGGTGATGGATTGAAATTGAAGATGGACCAAGATTTGAAACAATTTGCGTTGCCAGCTTACCCTAATGTGATTTATTCACAAGAAGAACTTAACAAATTATCATCAATCTATGTTAGCATTGAATCCTATGTCAAACAACAAGCATCTAAATGGGTAGTTGAAGGTGGCATAGAAAAAGAATGGGACTCATACAAAGAAACTCTTAAGAATATGGGATTGGACGAATTTATGAAGATTCAACAGGAAGCATATAATCGTTACCAAAAAGAAGTAAAAGAGTAATACTTTATATGAACTCTTGGTTGTATAAACAAGGGACTAGCTAATTACAGGAAGCGAGACTGATAACGTCAAATTATCTCGCTTCCTTTATTCTAATTTTTAAAGAAATTTGGAAATGTTTTTTAAATAATTTAGGTAATATTTTTGTGCAACTGACATTCTAAAATATAGAGTTAAGACGATTGATTTTATGGAGAATATATTATGCAAAAATTATTTTCATTAGATGGAAAAGTGGTTAGAATTTTAACTTTTTTGACAGATTTAATTATTTTAAATACTCTATTTATTGTGAGTTGTATTCCAATAGTTACAATTGGGGCATCATTAACTTCTCTTACGACAATGTGGTATCGTATTTTAAAAGGTAAAGATACAGATATTGCTTATCATTATTTTCGGATCTTTAGACGAAATTTTAAACAGTCAACTTTTATTTGGTTGTTTATCCTCCTAATAGAATTACTTTTATATGTGAACTATTGTCTTTGGGGCTATTCAAGTTTATTTTCAGAGTATAGTTTATTGTTAGTGTTGCCCTTTTTATTTGTTATAATACTTTTTATGAGTGTTGTTTTTCCCTATATTGGTCTATTTAAAGATAATCTAAAAAATAGTATTGTAAATAGCGTATTAATTTGTATTTTAAATCCAATACAAGCTATCATGTTGGTTTTATTTAATATTTCTGTACTGTATATGAGTTTCAGTAGTCCAGAACGGGTTTTAACAGCTATTTACGTATTTACATTTGGAGGCTTTGCTTTTTGCGGATTGATGAATGTAATGATAACGAATAAAATGTTTGATAAAGTAAAGCAATTTACTAAAAGGAGGAAACAAATTGAAAATTTTTAAGGGAGAGTTTTATCGAATCTCTGTATTAACAGACAAGTTAGTAAGGTTAGAATACTCTCAAACTGGAAGTTTTGAAGATAGAACTACACAACTTATCTATAATAGAGATTTTGGTCAAGTTTCGTTAGATTATATCGAGACATCAAACGTACTAGATATTATGACGGACTATTTTCATCTGCACTTTAATAAAGGAGAATTTAACGCCGAAAATTTATTTATAGAATTAAAAGGAAATTTTGCCGTATATGGTAGTCGCTGGTATTTTGGTGAATCTATTGAAACGTTAAAAGGAACAGCTCGGACTCTGGATGAGGCAGATGGAGCAATCCCATTAGAAGATGGAATTATTAGCCGAAATGGTATAGCCTTATTGGATGATTCTCAAGGATTTATTTGGGATGAACAGTCTGGTTATATTGAGAGAGAAAATCAAATTGACCTGTATTTCTTTGCCTATGGGCATGATTATAGAGGAGCAATCAGAGACTTTTACCATTTGACTGGTTCGACACCCTTGTTGCCAAGATACGCTTTAGGTAATTGGTGGAGTAGGTATTGGCCTTATACGTCGGATGAATACTTGGATTTAGTAGACAGATTTAAAACAGAGAAAATTCCATTATCTATCGGTGTTTTAGATATGGATTGGCATATAACTGACATTCCAGCCCGTTTTGGAAGTGGCTGGACAGGCTATAGTTGGAATAAAAACCTAATACCTAATCCAGAACAATTATTGCAACAACTTCATGATAGAAAGTTAAAACTCTCCTTAAATGTCCATCCTGCTGATGGTATACGGGCTTTTGAAGAAGCTTATCCTCGAGTCGCCAAACGATTGGGGTTAAATGTAGAACTAGAAGAACCTGCTATTTTTGATTTTTTTAATCCCTCTTTTAGGGAAGCTTACTTTAAAGATGTTCATTATGAGCTAGAAAAGCAGGGAGTAGATTTTTGGTGGATTGACTGGCAACAAGGGACACAAGGTATGTTGGATCCACTATGGCTTTTAAACCATTATCACTATCAGGATAGCTGTAAAAATGAAGAAGGTGGTTTGATTTTATCAAGGTATGCAGGTCCTGGTAGTCACCGCTACCCTGTTGGTTTTTCAGGGGACACCATTATTAGTTGGAATTCATTAAGATTTCAACCTTATTTTACAGCGACAGCATCTAATATCGGTTATAGTTGGTGGAGCCATGATATCGGTGGGCATATGCTGGGGGATTATGACGAAGAACTACAAACTAGATGGCTACAGTTTGGTGTTTTTAGTCCGATAACTCGATTACATAGTTCTAGAAGCCCCTTTAATAGTAAAGAACCTTGGTTTTTTTCAGAAACAACATCTAAGATTATGAAGAAATATCTTTGTTTGAGACATCAGTTGATCCCATATCTATATACCATGAATGTAAAGACACATGAGGAAGGTGCCCCGTTAATTAGTCCAATGTATTATTTCTACCCAGAGAATGATGAGAGCTATAATGTTCCAAATCAATACTTTTTTGGAACAGAACTGATGGTGGCTCCCATTGTAGAAAAGATGGATTTAGCATTCCATTCTGCCAAAGTAGATGTATGGTTCCCTGAAGGTGAATGGTATGATTTCTTTTCAGAGAAAAAATACACAGGTGGTGTGAAGTTAAGTGTTTATAGAGACATTTCAACTATACCTGTGTTTGCAAAAAGTGGTGCCATCATTCCCTTGGTTGGTTCTGAGATAGATATGGGGGTTGATTTACCTGAAGTTGTAGATTGGTATGTATTCCCAGGCAAACAACATTCTTTTGAAATGATTGAAGATCAAAATGGTCAAAGATATAAAACAAGATTATCAATCGATTGGGAAATGGGAATGGTAGAGTTGGCATTACAAGGAGATTCTAGTATCGTTCCAAGCAATAGAAGGCATAGAATTCATTTTAAAGGAACGAATGTGTCTATAATTGAATTGCCAAATAAGAATGATACAGCTAGATTTGAATGTAAAGATCATAAAAGGACATCCCTAAATGACGAAGTTTTTAGACTACTAAAGACTGCTTCTCTTCCATATGAATTAAAAGATAGATTGTTAAATCAATTCATCAATGCCAAAAATTCTCATGAGTTAATGAATATCTTGCATCATCAGGATAAGGAATTGAGAGGGCGTTTGTTGGAAATGATATTTACTAGCGAAAACTAATTGAGACATTTCGTACACAATTTCAATTATTTAATGTGTAATGGTTTTACATCTCTATGCTTATTGGCTTGTATTTTAGTAATTACAAGTTTGGCATAGGGATGTTTTTGTTTACTGAAGAGGAAAGGATAAGTATGTTTCAAGGTTTGGAACATTTTTAAACTAAACAAGAGCAAATTTTTAAAGGTGATTTTTCAAAGTAACTTCCACTTTTCATTATGATTTATGTGCCGATTTTTGCATGGTTGTGGGGGAAAATGGGTAAAAAGCAACCGTCCTCTTCTAAGAAATTTGCTTACGGTTTATTTGCAGCAGGTTTATCCTTCTTGTGGATGATGTTACCAGGGATGATCTTTGGGACAGATGTTAAGGTCAGTCCTTTCTGGTTGATTATGAGTTGGGCTATTGTGATTGTGGGGGAAATGTTGATTTCGCCTATTGGTCTATCAGTTACTAATAAGCTGGCACCAAAATCCTTCCAAGCACAAATGATGTCTATCTGGTTCTTGAGTAATGCAGCTTCCCAAGCTATCAATGCTCAAATTGTAAAATTTTATACAAGCGAAACTGAAGTAGCTTACTATGGAATTGTTGGAGGAATTACGATTGTATTCGGTATTATCTTACTCTTCTACGTTCCACGTATTGAAAAACTAATGTCCGGTATCAAATAGAGAAAAACTGGAATTTCTGTAGGGATTTTAAAAGCTAGATCAATTATTTATTCAAAGGATTTAGTTCTGTATTGTATAGGGCTAGGTCCTTTTAGTTTGATTAATACTCTTCGAAAATCAAATTCAAACCGCGTCAACGTCGCCTTGCCGTACTCAAGTACAGCCTGCGGCTAGTTTCCTAGTTTGCTCTTTGATTTTCATTGAGTATAAAACTCACGATGTTTCTGCTTTTCCTAGTGGACATTTGTCTACTTTTTTTATATAATAAAACTAAACCAAATTGGTTGAGTTTTAAAAATATGGATTCAAGCATCGATTAGTCTTTCTAAGGGAGATAATGTCCATTAAATCATCATAATAGGAGGTGAAGTATGTATCAGCCAGAAAAATTAAAGGCTCGGAGGAAAGAGTTAAAACTGACACAGAGGGAAATTGCAGAGCAACTTGGGATTAGTTTCCAGGCTTACTCAGCTTGGGAACGTGGAGTCAAGGAACCGTCCAAGGAGAAGGTAGTCCAGCTAGAGAACATTTTAAAAGTACCCAAAGGATATTTTACTCAGATCGAGATTGTCCGTCTCTACCATAGCCTCTCCAAGCAAGGGCAGGAGAAGGTTGTTCTCTATGCTCGTAACCTATCTCAAGAGGAGCAAGCTCAAAAAGTGACAGCTATGCCAGAGCGCTTCTACGAGTACCGTGTTTATGAACGCATGTCAGCAGGGATTGGGGCTTCGGTCTATGATGATCAGAATTTTGATACGGTTTACTTTAATGAGGAGTTGGCTCATGATTTTGCGTCATGGGTGTCTGGGGACTCCATGGAACCTAAATACCAAAATGGTTCAGTAGCTCTGATTCGAGAGACAGGATTTGACTATGATGGAGCGGTTTATGCAGTGGTTTGCAACAACCAGACCTATATCAAACGGGTCTATCGAGAGGAGAATGGATTGCGTCTGGTCTCTATCAATCCTAAATATAAGGATATTTTCATCTCCTATGAGGAAGATCCTCGGATTGTGGGGATTATCGTTGGGAACTTTGTGCCGATGGAGGGCTAGCCAATGGGCTACTTTGATTATTCTAGAGAGCCCAAAAGTGACATTGCATTTGTCGATATAAAATCCTTTTATGCCAGTGTTGAGTGCGTGAAAAGGGGCTTACATCCGCTGAAAACCTCGCTTTGTGTCATGAGTCGCGCGGATAACTCAACTGGTCTTATCCTAGCCTCCTCTCCCATGTTTAAGAAGATTTTTGGCAAGTCAAATGTTGGTCGGGCCAATGATCTGCCTTTTGATATCAAAACGCGAAAATTTTCCTATTACAATGCTCGAAAGCAAGGGCTACCTACCGACTCAGACTATGTTCGCTACATCGAAGATTGGGCTCAAGTGACCTTGATTGTGCCACCCAGGATGGATGAGTACATCGCAGTCAATATGGAAATCCAGCGAATCTTTCAAAACTATGGTAGTCCAGATGATATTTATCCCTACTCTATCGATGAGGGCTTTATTGATCTGACTAGTTCGCTCAACTATTTCATCCCAGACAAGAATCTCTCTCGCAAAGACAAGCTGGATATGCTTTCTGCTTGCATCCAGAGGGATATTTGGAGGCAGACAGGAATCTACTCTACAGTGGGTATGTCCAATGCCAATCCCTTACTGGCCAAGTTGGCTCTGGATAATGAGGCCAAGCACACTCCGACCATGAGGGCCAACTGGTCTTACCAGGATGTGGAAGAGAAGGTCTGGTCCATTCCCAAGATGACCGACTTTTGGGGAATTGGCAGGCGGATGGAGAAACGCTTGCATGCTCTGGGGATTTTTTCCATCAAGGAATTGGCAACCAGCAATCCAGACCAGTTAAAGAAAGCTCTGGGTCAGGCTGGTCTGCGTTTGTGGTTTCATGCCAATGGGATTGATGAGAGCAATGTTCATAAGCCCTATAAAGCCAAATCCAAGGGCTTGGGGAATTCTCAAATCTTGCCGAGAGACTACGTGAAGCTACGGGATATTGAAATTATTCTTCGAGAAATGGCGGAGCAGGTGGCTATTAGATTGAGAAGGTCTGGCAAGAAAACAACCCTTGTCTCTATCTATGTCGGTTTCTCTAAACAGGAAGTTAGACCGTCTATTCACACACAAATGAAGGTCGAACCTACTAATAATACCGCTGTCTTAATAGATTATGTTTTGAAGTTATTTCATAACAAATACACTTCTGGAGCAGTCAGAAGCGTCGGAGTTAACTATTCAGGATTTGTGGATGAGTCCTTTAGCTTGATTTCCCTCTTTGATGATGTTGACAAGTTAGAAAAAGAAGAAAGGCTCCAGATGGCTATTGACTCCATTCGGGAAGAATTTGGTTTTACTTCTCTCTTAAAAGCCAACGCACTGGAAGAAGCCTCTCGTAGTCTTGCTAGAAGCAAGCTGATTGGGGGCCATTTTGCTGGAGGATTAGATGAATTAAAATGATTGATCGTTCTTATTTACCCTTTCAATCCGCGCGAGATTATCAAGATCCAGGTATGCAGAAGTGGATGGGATTTTACCTCTCAGAACACACCAGTTCGCTCAGTGAAGAAAAAAGCCGTGTTGATTTTTCGACGGATTTGACTCCAGATGAGAAGTTGCACTTGCTTTCTCAGCTTTATGTTGGCCAACTTAAGGGAAGTTTTGTGGTAAAGGAAAAGAAGCAGAAAATCACCATCATCGGTGTGGTGAGAGAGTTATCACCTCAGACTCTATCTATTAGGACAAACGAGGGATATAGGTTGATAGAGGTTGCAGATATCCTAGAAATTCGGCTGTGGGAGGAGGGAGTTTATGACTAGAAAAGAGCTGTATGAAAACAAACTGCAGATGGATTATTTTTCAGATAACTATATTCATTTTGAAGAGGATTTTCAAAAATACTCTGCCATGAACGTACCCTTGACTTTCTTGATTGATGACATTCTACGAACCATGGCGATGAATCAGAAAAACTACTTTGTCTTAAACAAGGAAAATGCCAAGGATGGGCGGGAGCATAGCTTTTATTTTAGGGTGGTAACGGAAAAAGCGTGTCCTAGAAATAGGACCTATACATATTCAGGAGTCAAGAATAGCAGTCAGTAGTGCCTTGTCTGCTATGAATGTATCATTTTTACAACACTTCATGGTTCATATCATGGGGTGTTTTCCTATTCAAGTCAAAGCCCATCAAAAAATCCCACTATTCTTAGGCTAAAGGAGAACTAATAATAGTGAGATTGTGAAATTATAGTAGGTTTTGTATCGCCTCTTCAATTTGTTTTGGGTCTGTTTTTGAAGAGAAGCGTTCAAAGACCTGACCATCACGACCGATAAGAAACTTAGCGAAATTCCATTCGATTCGTTTTCCCAGTGGGCCAGATTTTTGTTCTTTCAACCAAACATAGAGAGGATCTGCTTCCTTACCGTTGACCTTTATCTTGGCAAAACGTGGGAAGGTGGTCTGATAATGTAGGCTACAGAAGGTGTTGATTTCCTCTGCTCTGCCTGGTGCTTGTCCCATAAACTGATTGCAAGGGAAGTCTAAAATCTCAAAACCTTGTTCTTGATAGCGATCATAGAGTTCTTGAAGTCCTTGGTACTGGGGCGTTAAACCACATCCAGTAGCAGTGTTGACAACCAAGAGAACCTTACCACGATAGGTCTCTAGTGGAGTTTCTTGATGGTCTTGGTTCAAGACTGAAAAATCGTATAGTGAAGTCATTGCTTGCTTTTCTCCTTCTGTTTGGTATTTTTAGGAGGTTTCTCCTCCTGTAGTGATAGAAATCCGTAGGTCAGGGTTCCAAAAATGCTTCCGATAATCAGGCTATACATCAGGAAAGGAACACTTTTATCGAATTGCATGAGCAACTTCACAAAATCTGAAAGGGACATCTGCTGAACGAAGACTTTATGAAAGATGAGTAAGGTAAAGAGGCCGATCTGAATAACGATAAACACAATCCAGCTTCGGAATTTGATTTGGGCTTTGCTGTAGGTTTTGAGGATGATTTCTGATTTGTCATCCTTTTCAAGATGAAGCTCTTGGACGGCTTTTTGAGCTTTTATACTCATGAACAAAATGAGTCCAAAATAGATGTAGGGCATAACATTTCGAACAATTTCTATAAAGCTTCCGAACAAAATATAGAATAGGAAGAGAATGAAGGAAGAGTAAAAGATTTGGATCATGGAACGGGCGCAAGCCTTGTAGATAACCTCTTGACGGCATTCATCAAAAGGCCCTTGGATATGAAAGAAATTTCGAAGTAGGCGAGTTGTTAAGTCTTCTTTTTTCATGGGTGATTTCTCCTAAATGAACGATGTTATTTTGTTTCTTTTACGAATTGATAGAGATAATAAAGATAAGTAATAGAAGAAAGGATAGCGATAGTTAGCAGTATATAATATTTCCAATTGATTGAAATGAGCGTCAGTTGTGGTAAGGATAGAATCATAAAGAATAGTGCTAAGTTGAGTATGCGCGTTTTTTGGGAGTCAATCTTTAGATAAGTCAATCCTTTGTTGAGTGCTGGAACAAAGACTGGAAGGAAGACTATATCGTAGATTGGCAAGTTCCCTGAAACGATGATGAAGATGAGCAGAGAACTGAACAAAAGATGATAGGTAAGTAAAGTTACTAGTGATTTCATAGGGTACCTCCTAATCCTCATCTTGATCTTTCTTAGCTTTTGCAATGCGACGGGAGATGAGGAACTGTATGCTTGCTCCGAAGAAGATAGAACCGAGAATGCTTGATACACCATTTCTTATAGTAAGAAGAGAATTAAAATAGTCCGGACTTTCACCTATGAGTATACTGAGAAGAGGAGTTATAAAAAACATCCATAGACCAAAGAACAAACCTGCTTTCAGACCTGGGTAATGTAGTTGCTTACTTTCTTTCTCACTCAGCATATCTGGATCAATAGCTGTAATCCCTGTTTTTTTCATTTGGTAGGTGACATAGCCAGCAGCGATGAGGGCAATCACTAAAATCAGAGGAGGATAGATTAGAGCCACTTCTTGAGGGTATTTATAGGCCAGAAGGAGTGGAATAAGATTTCCGAAAATCATCAGATAAAAGAGGACGATAAAGACTTGGTTCCCGATACGATCGATCTCACGCCGTTTGTATTCGTCAAGGGGACCAGAAATGCCGTATGTGCGTTTGATGAGTTTTTCAGTGAAGGTTTCTTTTTTCATGAGTTGGCTCCTTTTTTAAAAATTATCCTCCCAAAAGAGACTATTGAGGTCAGTTTGGAGGCTGCGGGCGAGATTGAGACAGAGTTCCAGGGTTGGATTGTACTTGTCGTTCTCAATCATATTGATGGTTTGTCTCGAGACACCGATATCCTTGGCTAGCTCGAGCTGAGAAATGCCTAGTTCCTTGCGAAATTCTTTCACACGATTCATCTGGACTCCTTTCTGCTTTATGTCGTATATATTTGACTATATTATATTCTTCTATGGAGTGAATGTCAAGCATATTTGACATATTTCTTAAAGAAATCTTACTTGTTTTTGGCCTATTTGTCTGACTAGTGCAAGCTAGTCGGATTTGTGGTAAAATAGATAAGATATGACAAAAGAATTTCATCATGTAACGGTCTTACTCCACGAAACGATTGATATGCTCGACGTAAAACCTGATGGTATCTACGTTGATGCGACTTTGGGTGGAGCAGGCCATAGCGAATATTTATTAAGTAAATTAAGTGAAAAAGGCCATCTCTATGCCTTTGACCAGGACCAGAATGCCATTGACAATGCGCAAGAACGCTTGGCTCCCTACATTGAGAAGGGGATGGTGACTTTTATCAAGGATAACTTCCGTCATTTACAGGCACGTTTGCGCGAAGCTGGTGTTCAGGAAATTGATGGAATTTGTTATGACTTGGGGGTGTCTAGTCCTCAGCTGGATCAGCGTGAGCGTGGTTTTTCTTATAAAAAGGATGCGCCACTAGACATGCGCATGAATCAGGATGCTAGTCTGACAGCCTATGAAGTGGTGAACCACTATGACTATCATGATTTGGTCCGAATTTTCTTCAAGTATGGCGAGGATAAATTTTCTAAACAGATTGCGCGTAAGATTGAACAAGAACGTGAAGTCAAGCCAATCGAGACAACGACTGAGTTGGCAGAAATTATCAAGTCGGCTAAACCTGCCAAGGAACTCAAGAAAAAGGGCCATCCTGCCAAGCAGATTTTTCAGGCTATTCGAATTGAAGTTAATGATGAACTGGGGGCGGCAGACGAATCCATCCAGCAGGCTATGGAGATGTTGGCTCTAGATGGTAGAATTTCAGTGATTACCTTTCATTCCTTGGAAGACCGCTTGACCAAGCAATTGTTCAAGGAAGCTTCAACGGTTGAAGTTCCAAAAGGCTTGCCTTTCATCCCAGATGATCTCAAGCCCAAGATGGAATTGGTATCCCGTAAGCCAATCTTGCCAAGTGCAGAGGAGTTAGAAGCCAACAACCGTTCGCATTCAGCCAAGTTGCGCGTGGCCAGAAAAATTCACAAGTAAGAGGAAAAAATGGTAGATAAGAAAGAAACAACCAGTCAATTCTTGCAGAATCGTATAAAAAAATTCTCACGTGTGGAGAAGGCTTTTTATCTTTCCATCGCTTTTACGGCTCTCGTTTTAGCAGTGAGCATTATCTTTATGCAGACACGGCTCTTGCAAGTGCAAAGTGATTTGACAAAAATCAATGCGCAGATAGAGGAAAAGAAGACAGAGCTCGATGATGCTAAGCAGGAAGTGAATGAATTGATTCGTTCAGAGCGCTTGAAAGAGATTGCAGATAAAAAAGATTTGAAATTGAATAATGAAAATATCCGAACAGCGGAGTAAGATATGAAATGGACAGAAAAAATAACCCGATTTGCGATAAAAAATCGTAAATCTCCAGCAAAAAATCGTAGGATAGTTGGCAAATACCTCAGCTTTGTAGCTGTTGCCCTTTTTGGCCTCTTTTTGGCAAATTTTGCTTATATCATCGCTAAAGGCAATATATTTGGTACTGACTTGGTAAAAGAAGCTAAAAAGGTTCACCAAACAACTCGAACAGTACCTGCCAAACGTGGGACGATCTATGACCGAAATGGAGTGCCTATCGCTGAAGATGCGACCTCTTATAACGTCTATGCTGTTATTGATAAAAAATACAAGTCAGCAACGGGTAAAATTCTTTATGTAGAGGATTCGCAGTTTAATAAGGTAGCTGAAGTCTTCCATAAGTATTTGGATATGGATGAAGCTTATGTGAAAGAGCAATTAGCTCAACCAAATCTGACCCAAGTTTCTTTTGGAGCAAAAGGAAATGGGATTACCTATGCCAATATGATGGCTATTAAAAAAGATTTGAAAGATGCTAGTGTGGAAGGGATTGACTTTACAACTAGCCCTAACAGAAGCTACCCAAATGGCCAATTTGCTTCTAGTTTTATTGGGTTAGCCCAACTCCATGAAAATGAGGACGGCAGTAAGAGTTTATTAGGAACCTCTGGTCTAGAGAGTTCGTTAAATACCATTCTTGCGGGGACAGACGGTATTATTACCTATGAAAAAGATCGTGTAGGAAATATCGTACCAGGTACAGAACAGGTATCGCAACAAACTGTGGATGGCAAGGATGTTTATACAACATTGTCTAGTCCGCTACAATCTTTCATGGAAACTCAGATGGATGCCTTTCTAGAAAAAGTAAAAGGTAAGTATATGACCGCGACCTTGGTCAGTGCAAAGACCGGTGAAATTCTCGCTACCACCCAACGACCTACCTTTAATGCAGATACTAAAGAAGGAATCACTGAGGACTTTGTTTGGCGTGACATTCTTTATCAAAGTAACTATGAACCAGGATCAGCCATGAAGGTTATGACGTTAGCTTCTTCTATTGATAATAATACCTTCCCAAGTGGAGAATACTTCAATAGCAGTGAATTAAAAATAGCGGATGCGACGATTCGAGATTGGGATGTTAATGATGGTTTGACGACTGGTGGAATGATGACTTTCTCACAAGGTTTCGCTCACTCCAGTAATGTTGGAATGAGTCTACTTGAACAAAAAATGGGAGATGCTACTTGGTTGGATTATCTAAACCGCTTTAAATTTGGGGTCCCAACTCGTTTTGGTCTGACTGATGAGTATACAGGTCAATTGCCTGCAGATAATATTGTCAATATTGCCATGAGTGCATTTGGTCAGGGGATTTCTGTAACGCAGACCCAGATGCTACGTGCCTTTACAGCTATTGCCAATGATGGCGTTATGTTAGAGCCTAAATTTATTACGGCCTTGTATGATCCAAATGATCAAACCGTTCGTAGATCTCAAAAAGAAATTGTAGGGAATCCAGTTTCGAAAGATGCGGCTAGCCAAACTCGGACTCACATGGTCTTGGTAGGAACGGATCCTAGATATGGAACTATGTATAATCATAGTACAGGAAAAGCAACTGTTAATGTTCCAGGTCAAAATGTAGCCCTCAAGTCTGGTACAGCCCAAATCGCTGACGAGAAAAATGGAGGCTACTTGGTTGGTTCTACCAACTACATTTTCTCGGTTGTGGCTATGAACCCTGCTGAAAATCCTGATTTTATCTTGTATGTAACGGTTCAGCAACCTGAACATTATTCAGGTATCCAGTTGGGAGAATTTGCCAACCCAATCTTGGAGCGGGCTTCAGCTATGAAAGAATCTCTCAATCTTCAATCTCCTGCTAAGAATTTAGATAAAGTTACGACAGAGTCTTCTTATGCAATGCCTAGCATCAAGGATATTTCACCTGGTGAGTTGGCGGAAGCCTTACGCCGAAATATTGTGCAACCAATCGTTGTAGGTACTGGAACAAAGATTAAAGAGACTTCTGTAGAAGAAGGGACCAATCTTGCACCAAACCGACAAGTTCTCCTTTTATCGGATAAGGTAGAAGAAATTCCAGACATGTATGGCTGGAAAAAAGAGACTGCTGAAACCTTTGCTAAATGGTTGGATATTGAGCTGGAATTTGAAGGGTCAGGTTCTGTTGTACAGAAGCAAGATGTTCGGACTAATACAGCTATCAAAAACATTAAAAAAATTAAATTAACTTTAGGAGACTAATATGTTTATTTCCATCAGTGCTGGAATTGTGACATTTTTACTAACTTTAGTAGGAATTCCGGCCTTTATCCAATTTTATAGAAAGGCGCAAATTACAGGCCAGCAGATGCATGAGGATGTCAAACAGCACCAGGCAAAAGCTGGGACTCCTACAATGGGAGGTTTGGTTTTCTTAATTGCTTCTGTTTTGGTTACCTTCTTTTTTACCTTATTTAGTAATCAACTCAGCAATAATGTCGGTATGATTTTATTTATCTTGGTTCTTTATGGTTTAATCGGATTTTTAGATGATTTCCTCAAGGTCTTCCGTAAAATCAATGAGGGTCTTAATCCCAAACAGAAATTGGCTCTTCAGCTTCTAGGTGGTGTCATTTTCTACCTTTTTTATGAGCGCGGTGGAGATATGCTTTCTGTCTTTGGTTACCAAGTGCATCTAGGGATTTTCTATATTGTCTTCGCTCTTTTCTGGCTAGTCGGTTTTTCAAACGCAGTAAACTTGACAGACGGTATTGATGGTTTAGCTAGTATTTCCGTTGTGATTAGTTTGTCTGCCTATGGAGTTATTGCCTATGTGCAAGGTCAGATGGATATCCTTCTAGTGATTCTTGCCATGATTGGTGGTTTGCTTGGTTTCTTTGTCTTTAACCATAAGCCTGCTAAAGTCTTTATGGGAGATGTGGGAAGTTTGGCTCTCGGTGGAATGCTGGCAGCTATCTCTATGGCCCTCCACCAAGAATGGACTCTCTTGATTATCGGAATTGTTTATGTTTTTGAAACAACTTCGGTCATGATGCAAGTCGGCTATTTCAAACTGACTGGTGGTAAACGTATTTTCCGTATGACACCTGTCCATCACCATTTTGAGCTTGGAGGATTGTCTGGTAAAGGAAATCCTTGGAGCGAGTGGAAGGTCGACTTCTTCTTTTGGGGAGTGGGACTTCTAGCAAGTCTCCTGACCCTAGCAATTTTGTATTTGATGTAAGAATAGCACCCTGATATTTCAGGGTGTTTTTGCATTCTAAAAAATATTGGTCAATTAAAGTCAAATCTCTTGACCTTTTCTGACTAATGTAGTATATTATGAACGTAAGGTAAATGAAAGCCTTACTAGAACACTTATACTTAATGAAAATCAAAGAGTAAACTAGGAAGCTAGCGCAGGTTGCTCAAAACACTGTTTTGAGGTTGCAGATAGAGCTGACGTTGTTTGAAGAGATTTTCGAAGAGTATTATTTAAAGTAAAATAGAAAGAGGTGTGTCTATGTTTAATCTAGAAATCTTCAGAAGTAAAGATAGTCTACTCCTGCTTGAAAAAGAAAAACCAGAAATAGTACGTAGAGTAGCGATTTAGCTAGTCTAAATTTTTTAAAACAAAGGTCAAAGATAGTCAATATCAGTAATCATAACTAAGTAAACAAAAAGAGGTAAAGAATATGAATAACAACTTTAATAATTTTAACAACATGGATGATTTATTTAACCAATTGATGGGTGGTATGCGAGGATACAGTTCTGAAAATCGCCGTTACTTGATTAATGGACGTGAAGTGACACCTGAGGAATTTGCTCACTATCGTGCAACTGGTCAATTGCCAGGAAATGCAGAAGTTGATGGAAAAATGCCACAACATACGTCAGGCATGAAACAAGACGGTGTCCTTGCAAAACTAGGTCGAAACTTGACAGCAGAAGCGCGTGAGGGCAAGCTGGATCCAGTAATTGGACGAAACAAGGAAATTCAAGAGACATCTGAAATCCTCTCACGCCGTACTAAGAACAATCCTGTTTTGGTTGGAGACGCAGGTGTTGGTAAGACAGCAGTTGTCGAAGGTTTGGCACAAGCCATTGTGAACGGTGATGTTCCAGCTGCTATTAAGAACAAGGAAATTATTTCCATCGATATCTCTGGTCTTGAGGCTGGGACTCAATACCGCGGTAGTTTTGAAGAAAACGTTCAAAACTTAGTCAATGAGGTCAAAGAAGCGGGAAATATTATCCTCTTCTTTGATGAAATTCACCAAATCCTTGGTGCTGGATCTACTGGAGGTGACAGTGGTTCTAAAGGGCTTGCAGACATTCTTAAGCCAGCCCTCTCTCGTGGGGAATTGACAGTGATTGGGGCAACGACTCAGGATGAATACCGTAACACCATCTTGAAGAATGCAGCTCTTGCTCGTCGTTTCAACGAAGTCAAGGTCAATGCTCCTTCGGCAGAGGATACCTTTAAAATCCTTCAAGGAATTCGTGACCTCTATCAACAACACCACAATGTTATCTTGCCTGATGAAGTCTTGAAAGCAGCAGTGGATTATTCGATCCAATACATTCCTCAACGTAGTTTGCCAGATAAGGCTATCGACCTTGTCGATGTAACGGCAGCTCACTTGGCAGCCCAACATCCAGTAACAGATGTTCATGCTGTTGAACGGGAAATCGAGGCAGAAAAAGACAAGCAAGAAAAAGCTGTTGAGGCAGAAGATTTTGAAGCAGCTCTTAATGCTAAAACACGCATTGCAGAATTGGAGAAAAAAGTCGAAAACCACACAGAAGACATGAAAGTGACTGCAAGCATCAACGATGTGGCTGAGTCTGTAGAACGTATGACTGGTATCCCAGTGTCTCAAATGGGGGCATCTGATATCGAACGCCTAAAAGATATGGCTCATCGTTTGGAACACAAGGTTATCGGCCAAGATAAGGCAGTAGAAGCAGTAGCTCGTGCTATCCGTCGTAACCGTGCTGGTTTTGATGAAGGCAATCGCCCAATCGGTAGCTTCCTCTTTGTAGGTCCAACTGGGGTTGGTAAGACTGAGCTCGCTAAGCAATTGGCACTGGATATGTTTGGAACCAAGGATGCGATCATCCGCTTGGATATGTCTGAATACAGTGACCGCACAGCTGTATCTAAGTTAATCGGTACAACAGCCGGTTATGTGGGGTATGATGACAATAGCAATACCTTGACAGAACGTGTTCGTCGCAATCCTTACTCTATCATTCTCTTGGACGAAATCGAAAAGGCTGATCCTCAAGTAATCACCCTTCTCCTCCAAGTATTGGATGATGGTCGTTTGACTGATGGTCAAGGAAATACCGTGAACTTTAAGAACACTGTCATTATCGCGACATCAAATGCTGGATTTGGCTATGAAGCCAACTTGACCGAAGATGCAGATAAACCAGAATTGATGGATCGTTTGAAACCATTCTTCCGCCCAGAGTTCCTTAACCGCTTTAACGCAGTTATCGAGTTCTCACACTTGAATAAGGAAGACCTTTCTAAGATTGTGGACTTGATGTTGGCTGAAGTTAACCAAACCTTGGCTAAGAAAGACATTGATTTGGAAGTCAGCCAAGCGGCTAAGGACTTTATCACAGAAGAAGGCTATGACGAAGTCATGGGTGTTCGTCCACTCCGTCGCGTGGTTGAACAACAAATCCGTGACAAAGTCACAGACTTCCACTTGGATAACCTTGATGCTAAACACCTAGAAGCTGACATGGAAGATGGTGTTTTGGTCATTCGTGAAAAAGCCTAAGACAGAATTTTGAGCATAAAAAAGAAGGAGCCAGCTGAAAAACTGGTTCCTTTTTTACGTTTAAATCACATGACGCTCAAATGCATCATCTGAAATCCCTTGTTCAAGGATGAGTTTAGCCCATTCTTTAGCAGAGAAGAGGCTGTGGTCCTTGTAGTTTCCGCAAGATTCGATGGTTGTTCCAGGGACGTCTTCCCAAGTAGTAGTTTCAGCGATTTCCTTGAGCGAATCCTTGATAACAGCCGCAATTTCAGCACTGGTGTGACGTCCCCACATAATCATGTGGAAGCCTGTACGGCACCCAAATGGTGAACAGTCAATCATACCGTCAATGCGGGTACGGATGAGTTTGGCTAAGAGGTGCTCAATAGTATGAAGACCAGCAGTAGGGATAGAGTCTTCGTTTGGTTGCACCAAGCGAATATCATAATTGGAGATGATGTCTCCTTTTGGTCCTGTTTCTTCCCCAATCAAGCGGACATAAGGTGCTTTAACAATAGTGTGGTCAAGTTCAAAACTTTCAACAATAACTTCTTTTGACATGGTAAATCCTTTCAGTTTTCTAATTTCATTATAACACAAAGCTGGCTCCTGAGACAGAGAGAAAACCTCTCCGAGAGTGGAGAGGTTGAAATCGTTATTTACGATACAAGCGGTCGTATTGGTAGTAAGGGTCAAGGGTTACGTTGATACCCAGTTTACGAAGGACATTCTTGTCTTCATCAGTCAAGATGATGGTTGAGTGGGCTTCGCTTCCTTTGAGGTTGCCAAGTTCTTCCATAGCGCGGGCAGCGTCGGGATTTTCCGTAGCTGTGATAGCTAGTGCAATTAGGATTTCATTTGAATGAAGGCGTGGATTGCGGCTACCCAGATGATCGATTTTAAGACCTTGGATTGGCTTAACAACTTCAGGTTCGATTAGTTTTACTTCTTTAGCAATGTCAGCTGATTTCTTGATGGCGTTGATCAAGGCAGCTGCTGTAGGGCCGAAGAGTTCTGAGTTCTTACCAGTGACAATTTCTCCGCTTGGCAATTCAAGGGCTAGGGCTGGTCCGCCAGTTTCTTCAGCTTTTTGGCGTGCAGCAACAGCAACCTTACGGTCTGCAGGTGTGATACCGAGGTCGTTCATAAGCAACTCGATTTTCTTGACAGCTGCTTCGCCAACTTTTTCGGCTTTGAAATCAAGAACAGTTTGATAGTAACGGCGGATGATTTCTTGTTTAGAAGCTTCCACAGCAGCATCGTCATCAGTAATAGCGAAACCAACCATGTTGACACCCATGTCTGTTGGTGAAGCGTATGGAGATTCACCGAGGATACGTTCCAACATGCGCTTGAGCACTGGGAAAATTTCGATATCACGGTTGTAGTTGACAGTGGTTTCTCCATAGGTTTGGAGATGGAAGGGGTCAATCATGTTGACATCATCAAGGTCAGCTGTGGCAGCCTCGTAGGCCAAATTGACTGGGTGATGAAGGGAAAGATTCCAAACTGGGAAGGTTTCAAACTTAGCGTAGCCAGACTTGATGCCATTGATTTGGTCGTGGTACATATTGGACATACAGGTTGCCAATTTTCCAGAACCAGGTCCAGGAGCGGTTACGACAATCAAGTTTCGACTGGTTTTGATGTAGTCGTTTTTCCCCATACCTTCTGGAGAAATGATGTGATCCATATCCGTCGGATATCCTTTGATTGGATAGTGAAGATAAGAATCAATTCCGTTTTTCTCAAGTTGGTTGCGGAAGGCATCTGCAGCTGGTTGACCAGCGTACTGTGTGATGACAACGGAGCCAACAAAAATTCCCAATTCATTGAATTTATCAATCAAACGAAGAACTTCTTGGTCATAAGAAATGCCCAAGTCACCACGTGCTTTGGAATGCTCGATGTTGCTAGCATTAATGGCAATCACAACTTCAACTTGCTCTTTCAATTCTTGTAAGAGCTTGATTTTGTTGTCAGGCTCATAACCAGGAAGGACGCGAGCAGCGTGGAAGTCTTCTAACATTTTGCCACCAAACTCCAAGTAGAGCTTGCCGTCAAATTGGTTAATGCGCTCCAAAATGTGGTCGCGCTGTAGATTCAAATATTGTTCAGAACTAAAAGCTTGTTTTTTCATTTTTTTACCTCTGACCTCTATTATAATAAAAAATTGGAAGTTAGGAAACTATGGAGTTAAAAAAGGAATCAAAAAGATTAGGCAAACGCTTGCACAAAATTCTGAAAAGCGCTATCATAGACTATAGATTATTAAAATAATGAGGTAAGAAGATGCAAGAAAAATGGTGGCACAATGCCGTAGTCTATCAAGTTTATCCTAAGAGCTTTATGGATAGCAACGGAGATGGAATTGGCGATTTGCCAGGAATTACCAGTAAGTTAGACTATCTAGCCAAGTTAGGAATTACAGCGATTTGGCTTTCTCCTGTTTATGACAGCCCGATGGATGATAATGGCTACGATATTGCTGATTATCAAGCGATTGCGGCTATTTTTGGGACCATGGAGGATATGGACCAACTGATCGCGGAAGCTAAGAAGCGTGATATCCGTATTATCATGGACTTGGTGGTCAATCATACCTCGGATGAACATGCCTGGTTTGTAGAGGCCTGTGAAAATCCTGACAGCCCTGAGCGAGACTACTATATCTGGCGGAATGAGCCTAACGACCTAGATTCTATCTTTAGCGGATCTGCTTGGGAATACGATGAAAAGTCAGGTCAATACTATCTTCACTTTTTCAGTAAGAAACAGCCGGATCTCAACTGGGAAAATGAAAAACTTCGCCAGAAAATTTATGAGATGATGAACTTCTGGATTGATAAAGGCATTGGTGGTTTCCGCATGGATGTCATTGACATGATTGGGAAAATTCCTGACGAGAAGGTAGTCAATAATGGTCCTATGCTTCACCCCTATCTCAAGGAAATGAATCAGGCGACCTTTGGAGATAAGGATCTCTTGACAGTAGGGGAGACTTGGGGAGCAACGCCCGAGATTGCCAAGTTCTACTCAGATCCAAAGGGGCAAGAATTGTCTATGGTCTTCCAGTTTGAACATATCGGTCTTCAGTATCAGGAAGGGCAACCTAAGTGGCACTATCAAAAAGAGCTAAATATCGCTAAGTTAAAAGAGATTTTCAACAAATGGCAGACAGAATTAGGAGTTGAGGATGGTTGGAATTCCCTCTTCTGGAACAATCATGACCTCCCTCGTATCGTCTCTATCTGGGGAAATGACCAAGAATACCGTGAAAAATCTGCCAAAGCTTTTGCGATTTTGCTTCATTTGATGAGAGGAACACCTTATATCTACCAAGGTGAGGAGATTGGGATGACCAATTATCCGTTTGAGACACTGGAGCAAGTAGAAGATATTGAATCTCTCAACTATGCGCGTGAGGCTCTTGAAAAAGGCGTTCCGATGGAAGAAATAATGGACAGTATCCGTGTTATTGGACGTGACAATGCCCGTACTCCGATGCAATGGGATGAGAGCAAAAATGCTGGTTTCTCGACAGGGCAACCTTGGTTGGCAGTCAATCCAAACTATCAAGCAATCAACGTTCAAGAAGCGCTGGCAAATCCAGATTCTATTTTCTATACCTATCAGAAACTCGTTCAAATCCGTAAGGAGAATAGCTGGCTGATTCGAGCTAACTTTGAACTCTTGGAAACAACTGACAAGGTCTTTGCCTATATCCGTAAAGATGGGGACCGTCGTTTTCTAGTTGTGGCCAACTTGTCCAATGAAGAGCAAGACCTAGTAGTCGAAGGAAAAGTTAAATCAGTCTTGATTGAAAACACTGTGGCGCAAGAAGTCTTTGAAAAACAAATCTTGGCTCCATGGGATGCTTTCTGTGTGGAAATGACTAACTAAAAAGTGAGAACCTTGAGCCTTAGAGTTTGAGGTTTTTTGCTAAAAGTTGTGTAAAAAACTCTTTTAAAAATATTTGTTAGAATTTTCTAACAAATCGCACTAAAATTCTTGTATTTATAAAAAAATAAGGTATAATAGTGAAAATACTTTCTTAAAGGAGATTACCTATGAAATCGAAAAAGTGGCTCTTAGGAGCAGGAGTGACCTTGAGTACAGCCATTCTTTTAACAGCTTGTGGGAAAAGTGAAAAGAATGCAGATGCTCCCAAAACATTCTCTTATGTTTATGCTGTTGATCCATCATCCTTGGATTATAGCGTTACAAGTAAAAGTTCAACTTCTGACGTAATAGGTAATGTCGTCGACGGTCTTTTAGAGAATGATAAATATGGGAATCTCATTCCTTCTCTAGCAGAGGATTGGTCAGTTTCTAAAGATGGCTTGACTTATACTTACAAACTACGTAAAGGTGTGAAGTGGTATACTTCAGAAGGAGAAGAGTATGCAGAAGTTAAGGCTCAGGATTTTGTCACCGGATTAAAGCATGCAGCAGACGGAAAATCCGATGGTCTTTCTTTGGTTGAGAAATCCATCAAAGGATTGGAGGCTTATGTTAGTGGTGAGACAAACGACTTCTCAACTGTAGGTGTGAAGGCTCTTGATGATTATACGGTAGAATATACCCTTAATAAACCGGAAAGTTTTTGGAACTCTAAAGTAACCACAGCAACCATGCTTCCTGTAAATGAAGAATTTTTGAATGCAACAGGCAAGGATTACGGAGCGCCAACTCCATCAAGTATTCTTTACAATGGCCCATATTTTTTGAAATCTTTGATTTCTAAATCTGTGATTGAATATGAAAAAAATCCTAACTATTGGGATAAGGACAATGTCAAAATTGATAATGTTAAATTGACATTCTATGATGGTTCAGATCAAGAATCCTTAATTCGTAGCTTTACACAAGGTGCCTATACCACTGCACGTCTTTTTCCAGCAAGCTCAAACTTTGAGTCAACTAAGAAAGAGTACGGAGATAAGATTGTCTATAGTCCACAAGAGGCAACAAGCTACTACCTCACTGTGAACGTAAACCGCCAGTCTTACAATAAAACAGCTAAAACAGATGAGTCACAAAAAACATCAACAAAAGAAGCTCTTCTCAATAAGAACTTCCGTCAGGCTCTTAATTTTGCATTTAATCGCCACGCCTATACAGCTCAATTAAATGGCGAAGAAGGTGCGGATAAGATTATTCGTAATAGTCTAGTGCCAGATAACTATGTTCAAGTAGCTGGGAAGACTTTCGGGCAGCTGGCTCAGGATGAACTGCTGAAATATGGAGAGCAATGGAAAGATGTGACTCTCACAGATGGCAAGGATACAATTTACAATCCTACAAAGGCCAAGTCTGCGTTTGAGAAAGCGAAGTCAGAATTGCAAACAAAGGGAGTAAGTTTCCCGATTCATTTGGATGTACCAGTAGAACAGACGGATGTAGTTGCAGTTCAACAGACAAATTCATTAAAACAATCGATTGAAGAAACATTGGGAACTGAGAATGTAATTATAGATGTTCTTCAAATGACGGATAATGAGAAGGAAATTATTACTTCTCAAGCTAAAGTTCCAACCCAAAAAGATTATGATTTGAATGGAACTGGTTGGGGACCAGATTATCAAGATCCAGCAACCTATCTCAATATTTTAGATGCTAAGAAGGGTTCTGCTTTGAAGCATCTAGGTATAACAAAGGGCAAGGATCCTGAAGTCATGGCGAAAGTTGGATTGGATGAATACAAGAAGCTTTTGGATGATGCTGCATCTGAGACAAGTAATCTTGATAAACGATACGAAAAGTATGCTAAAGCACAGGCTTGGGTTACTGATAGTTCACTTCTTATTCCAGTTGCTTCTTCAGGTGGCTCTCCTATGGTTAGTCGTACTGTGCCATTCACCAAAGCTTATTCACAGGTCGGAATTAAGGGGGATCCATTTATTTTCAAAGGTATGCAACTTCAAAATGATATCGTAACAACTAACGAGTATGAGGCAGCTCTTAAAAAGTGGCAAAAGGAAAAACTCGAATCTAATGCTCAGTATCAAAAGGATTTAGAAAAACACGTAAAATGAGTCTAGGCTCATTTCTACAAATGGCTTTTTAATCAATAAATCACATAAAAACAAGGGAGGACTGTATGAAAGACAGAAATCCTTTGTTTTTTTATAACGAAAGTTTATAAACTTTCATTCTAGAAATTCAATTAACTTTACAAATTCCCACTATTTTGGTAAAATAAACCTATGTTATAAAAACTAACATAAAGGAGAAAGAAGATGACTACAAAAAAGCGTATCCTTAGTGCAGGTCTGACTGTTGCAGCTGCCTTGCTGTTAACTGCTTGCGGACAATCAGGTTCAGATACAAAGACTTACTCATCAACCTTTAGTGGAAACCCAACTACATTTAACTATTTATTAGACTACTACGCTGATAATACAGCTATTATTACTAACCTAGTTGATGGTTTGCTTGAAAATGACAACCACGGAAACCTAGTTCCATCTTTGGCAGAAGACTGGTCTGTTTCAAGCGACGGTTTGACTTATACCTATAAATTGAGAAAAGACGCCAAATGGTTCACGGCTGACGGTGAAGAGTACGCCCCAGTCAAGGCACAAGATTTTGTGACAGGTATTAAGTACGCAGTGGACAATAAATCACAGGCCATTGACTTGATTCAAAACTCGATCAAGGGCTTGAATGATTATATTACAGGAGCGGATTCTGACTTTTCTAAGGTTGGGGTGAAGGCGATTGACGACCAGACTGTTGAGTATACTTTGGCACGCCCAGAACCTTACTGGAACTCAAAAACAACCAACAGTATTCTTTTCCCAGTAAATGAAGAGTTTCTAAATTCAAAAGGGAAAGATTTTGGTACTCTATCTCCAGATAGTATTCTTTACAGCGGACCTTATTTGTTAAAAGATTTCACATCAAAATCATCTATCGAGTATGTGAAGAATCCGCATTACTATGATCATGACAAAGTATCGATTGAACACGTGAAATTGGCTTATTTTGATGGCTCAGACCAAGAATTGACTATCCGTAACTTTGAAAGTGGAGCCTATTCTATCGCTGGGGTTTATCCAAATAGTTCTAACTTTACTAAGACTAAGGAAAAATTTAAGGATAATATTGTCTATAGCTTGCAGGACAAGACTTCGTGGTATTTCAATTTCAATGTTAACCGTAAGGCTTACAATCACACTGCTAAAACGACAGATGATCAGAAGAAGTCAACTGAGACAGCTGTCTTGAACAAAAACTTCCGCCAAGCGGTGAACTTTGCCTTGGATCGTGCAGCTTATTCTGCTCAGTCAAATGGGGAAGCAGCAGCTAGCAAGACCCTTCGTAACACCCTAGTGCCTCCTACATTTGTCCAAGTTGGAGATAAGACCTTTGGAGAAGTAGTCGCTTCTAAATTGGACAACTATGGCACAGAATGGTCAGGTATTAACTTGGCAGATGCTCAGGATGCCTATTTCAACAAAGAAAAAGCCCAAGCAAAATTCGCGGAAGCTAAAAAAGAATTGGCAAGTCAAGGAGTGACCTTCCCAATTCACTTGGATGTGGCAGTTGATCAGACGAGTAAAAATGCCGTGACAGGCATGAACTCAGTTAAACAGACCCTTGAATCAGTTTTGGGTGCTGATAACATCGTCATTGATGTTCAACAACTTTCAACAGATGATTTTAATAATGTAGCCTTTTTAGCGCCAACACCAGCTGATCGTGACTATGATTTGAACTTTGATGGTTGGGTAGGTGACTACCAAGATCCGTCAACTTATCTTAATCCTTTCAATGCAGAGGATGGGTTCTACCTCAAGATTTTTGGTCTAGATACTCAAGAAGATAAAGCTAAGATTGCTAGCTTGGGGCTTGATACTTACACCAAGATGCTCAAAGATGCAGATAGTGAAAATAAAGATGTAGTCAAACGCTATGAAAAATATGCTGAAGCACAGGCTTGGATGATTGACAATTCTCTGATTATGTCAGCCATGTCAAGTGGTGGAACAGCTTCTGTAACCAAAGTAACGCCATTTACAAGAGGCTATTCACTGGTCGGCATCAAGGGTGATGGCAATAACTACAAGTACATGAAACTGCAAAAAGATACTGTGACAACTAAACAGTATGAAGAAGCCAAGACCAAATGGGAGCAAGAAAGCAAAAAAGCAATCGAAAAAGCCCAAAAAGAAGCAGAAAATCATGTCAAATAGATGAGCGAGGTTCCGTAAGGGACCTTGTTTTGATGTTTATATAGTAAGTTTATTGATGTAATTGGTTGCAAGTCAAAAAGAGTGTTTCGGAAAGAAGATGAAAACGCCTTACCTAAGCGGATCTACCCCGCAAGTGTAGTTTTTTATGATATAATAAAATAAAATAAAAATTGATAATAGAGGTATATCGTGAGTAGATCTTCGAAGCGAGCTCGTCAGGGTAAAACAAAAATATTGATTAGTTGGGGGTTGCTAGCTATCTATGCATTACTAGCAGTCTTTTTATTGTTTTTGATTTTCAAGTACAATATGCTAGCCTTCCGATATCTCAATATAGTGGTTGCTGTCTTAATTGTAACCTTAGCCATCTTGTGCTTCTTTTTAATTCGGTCTAAGAAAGCTAAAAATCTAACGCTGATTTTATTACTACTGGGTGTGTTAATCAATGGAACTTCCCTCTTTGCTGTAAGTCAGTTTATTGGCTTTACCAGTCGCTTAAATGCGACATCGAACTACTCACATTATTCGATGAGTATTGCGGTGTTAGCAGATAGTCCAATTGATAATATCAGTCAGGTAACCAGTGTGATGGGACCGACTGGGACGGATAAGGATAATATCCAACAGTTGATGAATGATTTGAAAGCTAGTCAAAACAAGGAATTGACAGTCGAAGAAAGCAGCTCTTATCTTGCGGCCTATAAGAGCTTGCTAGCCGGTGATATAAAGGCAATCATTCTAAACAGTGTCTTTGAAAACATTATCGAATCGGAATATCCTGACTATGCTTCAAAAATTAAGAAAATCTATACCAAAGAATTAACCAAGACGGTTGAAACTCCAAAAAATGTCAAAGGTGACAGTTTCAACGTTTATATCAGTGGAATTGATACTTACGGTCCAATCAGTTCAGTTTCTCGTTCGGATGTCAATATTATTATGACAGTTAATCGCGAAACTAAAAAGATTCTCTTGACAACCACACCTCGTGATTCCTATGTTCCAATTGCAGATGGAGGCAACAACCAAAAAGATAAGTTAACCCATGCGGGGATTTATGGAGTAGATGCTTCCATTCATACCCTGGAAAATCTTTACGGTATTGACTTGAACTATTACGCTCGTTTGAATTTCACCTCTTTCTTGAAATTGATTGATTTACTTGGTGGAGTTGATGTCTATAATGATCAAGAGTTTACCGCTCATACAAATGGGAAGTTCTATCCTGTAGGGAAGGTTCATCTTGATTCGGAGCAAGCTCTTGGCTTTGTGCGTGAGCGTTATTCATTGGAAGATGGAGACCGAGATCGTGGTCGCAATCAGCAAAAGGTTATTGTCGCTATTTTGCAAAAGCTAACCTCGACAGAAGCTTTGAAAAATTATGACAGTATTATAAAGGGACTGCAAGATTCCTTACAAACCAATATGCCACTTGAAACCATGATGAACCTGGTTAATGCCCAACTTGAGAGTGGTGGAACTTATAAGATCAATTCGCAAGATCTTAAAGGAACAGGGCGTATGGATTTACCATCCTATGCCATGCCTGAGAGTAGCCTCTACATGATGGAAATTAGTGACAGCAGTTTAGAGTCAGTCAAGGCTGCAATCAATGATGTGATGGAAGGGAAATAAGACAAAATGATTGATATTCATTCGCATATCGTATTTGGTGTGGATGATGGTCCAAAATCTAAGCAAAAAGCAAGATTCTTTTGACAGAAATCTATGGATAAGAAGTACGGATTTAAGATGTAAAATATGCAATTGTATCATCTATTAAAGCAATCAATCTTGTACAATTGCTACAACAGTTTGTTAAAAAATAAAGGAGCTTAAAATGTACGATTATCTTGTCGTTGGTGCTGGTCTTTTTGGTGCAGTATTTGCCCATGAAGCAGCTTTAAAAGGAAAAAAAGTAAAAGTCATTGAAAAACGAGATCATATCGCGGGTAATATCTATACTCGTGAAGAGGAAGGAATTCAAGTTCATCAATATGGAGCTCATATCTTCCATACTTCTGATAAGGAGATTTGGGATTATGTAAATCAGTTTGCAGAGTTTAACCGTTACACAAACTCTCCAGTTGCAAATTATAAGGGAGAGATTTATAATCTTCCTTTTAATATGAATACCTTCAATAAACTTTGGGGAGTTGTGACGCCAGCAGAAGCACAGGCTAAGATTGATGAGCAACGTGCTGTTTTAAATGGCAAAACTCCTGAAAATTTGGAAGAACAGGCTATTTCTCTTGTAGGTACAGACATCTACGAAAAATTAATCAAAGACTATACAGAGAAACAGTGGGGCAAGCCAACTACAGAACTTCCAGCCTTTATCATTCGCCGTTTGCCAGTACGCCTGACCTACGATAACAACTATTTTAATGATACCTATCAAGGGATTCCAATTGGTGGTTACACTCAAATAGTTGAAAAAATGTTGGATCATGAAAACATTGATGTAGAAACAAATGTTGATTTCTTTGCCAATAAAGAACAATATATGAAGGACTTCCCTAAGATCGTCTTTACTGGTATGATTGATGAATTCTTTGACTATAAGTTGGGTGAACTAGAGTATCGTAGTCTTCGTTTTGAAAATGAGACCTTGGATATGGAAAATTACCAAGGAAATGCAGTTGTGAACTATACAGATGCAGAAACTCCATATACACGTATTATTGAACACAAACATTTTGAGTTTGGGAATCAAGAAAAGACTATCGTTACTAAGGAACATTCTAAAACATGGGAAAAAGGTGATGAGCCTTATTATCCAGTTAATAATGATCGTAATAATCATTTGTATAAATCATATAAAAAATTGGCTGATGAGCAAGGGAATGTTATCTTTGGTGGTCGTTTAGGACACTATCGTTATTACGATATGCACCAAGTAATTGGAGCAGCTTTACAGTGTGTAAGAAATGAGTTAGATTAAACACCTAGAACTATTACCAGTTGCTATTTAGAAATGTGATTGATAATTCCTTGACTACCTAATGTAGTTGAGGTATTTTTGATATTATTCATATTTTTGCAAACCTATTGTTTAAAAAATAATTTTCAAAAATTCAGAAAATTGTATTGACAGGAGTTGAAAAAGGGGCTATAATGAATAAAAAAATAAAGGAGAATACTATGAAAACAAGGAAAGTATTGGCTCTTGCGGGAGTAACTTTATTAGCAGCAGGTGTCTTAGCTGCCTGTGCTGGTGGTTCAGCTACTAAAAAAGGTGAGCAGACCTTTGCATTTACATACGAGACACATCCAGATAATCTCAACTATTTGACAACTGGTAAGGCAGCAACTGCCGACATTACTAGTAATGTGATTGATGGATTGCTTGAAAATGATAAATACGGGAACCTTATTCCTTCATTGGCAGAAGACTGGTCGGTTTCTAAAGATGGCTTGACTTATACTTATAAGATTCGTCAGGATGCCAAGTGGTATACATCTGAAGGGGAAGAATATGCTCCTGTTAAGGCTCAGGACTTTGTGACAGGTCTTAAATATGCAACAGATAAGAAAGCAGAAGCCCTTTACTTGGTACAGGATTCAATCAAAGGTCTGGATGCCTATGCAAAAGGTGAAATCACAGATTTTGCTCAAGTCGGGATTAAAGCGCTTGACGATCAAACAGTCCAATACACGTTGAACAAACCTGAAAGTTTTTGGAATTCTAAAACGACCATGGGTGTTCTTGCGCCAGTCAATGAAGAGTTTTTGAATTCAAAAGGGGATGATTTTGCCAAAGCTACGGATCCAGGTAGTCTCTTGTATAATGGTCCTTATTTGTTGAAATCCATTGTGACCAAATCTTCTGTTGAATTTGCGAAAAATCCTAACTACTGGGATAAAGACAATGTGCATATTGACAAAGTTAAATTGTCATTCTGGGATGGTCAAGATACTAGTAAACCTGCAGAAAACTTTAAAGATGGTAGCCTTACAGCAGCTCGTCTCTATCCAACAAGTGCAAGTTTTGCAGAACTTGAAAAAGAGATGAAAGACAATATTGTCTATACTCAACAAGACTCTGTTACGTATCTAGTTGGTACAAATATTGACCGCCAGTCTTATAAATACACATCTAAGACCAGCGACGAACAAAAGGCATCGACTAAAAAGGCTCTCTTAAACAAGGATTTCCGTCAGGCTATTGCCTTTGGTTTTGATCGTACGGCCTATGCTTCACAAGTGAACGGTGCTAGTGGTGCAAGCAAAATCTTGCGTAATCTCTTTGTTCCACCAACGTTTGTCCAAGCAGATGGTAAAAACTTTGGCGATATGGTCAAAGAGAAATTGGTCACTTATGGGGATGAATGGAAGGATGTCAATCTTGCAGATTCTCAGGATGGCCTTTACAATCCAGAAAAAGCCAAGGCTGAATTTGCTAAAGCTAAATCAGCCTTACAAGCAGAAGGAGTCCAATTCCCAATTCATTTAGATATGCCAGTTGATCAAACCAATACAACAAAAGTTCAACGCGTGCAATCCTTCAAACAATCACTAGAAGCGAATCTGGGAGCGGATAATGTAGTCGTTGATATTCAACAACTACAAAAAGACGAAGTAAACAATATTACATACTTTGCTGAAAATGCTGCTGGCGAAGACTGGGATTTATCAGATAATGTCGGTTGGGGTCCAGACTTTGCCGATCCATCAACCTACCTTGATATTATCAAACCATCTGTAGGGGAAAGTACTAAAACATATTTAGGATTTGACTCAGGAAAAGATAATGTAGCTGCTAAAAAAGTAGGTCTATATGACTACGAAAAATTGGTTACTGAAGCTGGTGATGAGGCTACAGATGTTTCTAAACGCTATGATAAATACGCTGCAGCTCAAGCTTGGTTGACAGATAGTGCTTTGATTATTCCAACTACATCTCGTACAGGGCGTCCAATCTTGTCTAAGATGGTACCATTTACAATACCGTTTGCATTGTCAGGAAACAAAGGGACAAGTGAACCTCTCTTGTATAAATACCTTGAACTTCAAGACAAGGCAGTCACTGCAGATGAATACCAAAAAGCCCAAGATAAATGGATGAAAGAAAAAGAAGAGTCCAATAAAAAAGCGCAAGAAGAGCTCGCAAAACATGTGAAATAAGATAAAAAGAAGTTAGTTGTTCGCTAACTTCTTTTGGTTTATCGAAAATGAATTGGTGCCGATCATCGCTTTTAGATATGATAGATCCTATTTTGTTGAAGAAAAAATCCTGAGCCTTTATTCTCAGAATTTTCTTTTATCTTACTGTTGTGGTTGCTGTTGAACTTGTGGATTTTGTGGTGTTGGTTGTACTGGTTGTGTCGGCTGAACAGCCTGACCAGCTTGTCCTTGATTAGGATCAGTTGCTGGAGCATTATTGGGTTGTTGACCAACCGTAGTACTTGCCTGTGTAGTTGAACTTTCAGCTGTTGAGGATTGTTGAGTAGAGGATTCAGTCCATATTGGGCGAGCTCCATTTTTGAATACAAATTCCCCGTTTCTGAAAAGTCCGTCTGGCATCGTCCAGTCTTCTGGATGAGTATCTTCTGATAGATACGTTATCATTGAGCGATAAACTTTAGCTGCAACTAGGAAACCATCTCCAACGATAGGAGTTAAACGATTCGAATAACCTGTCCATACAGCCATAGAATACTTACGAGTATAACCAACAAACATTTCATCTGGAGCTACATAGCCAGTGTTCTTGATGTGTTTCTCAATTTCATCATCTGTGTAGTTAGAAGTACCTGTCTTACCAGCTTGCGCTAACCATGGGAGATAGGCTCCACGACCAGTTCCGTATGCCAAGACGGTTTTCATCATTTCGGTCATCATGTAAGCAGTTGTTTCTTTCATAGCTCGTGTACCAGCATCTGAAAATTCTTTTTCACTACCGTCACTGAAGACGACCTTATTGATATACATGGGTTTGTGGTAAATTCCACCGTTGGCAAAGGCAGCATAAGCAGCAGCCATTTTTTCACTGCTTGCACCGTATTGTTTGTTAGATTCAGTTGTATTACTTGAAATGGCGTTTGCATAGTGGATGCTTGGATAATTGATACCTAAGCCATTTAGGAAAGTTTTAGCTCTATCTAGACCGACCTTATTCAAAGTTTCAACGGCTGTGACATTACGTGACTGTTGAAGTGCATACTGGATTGTAATGTTTCCAAAGTAGCCTTTATCCCAGTTGTAGACGGGAGTATCAGTACCTGGATAGTTATAAGGAACATCATGTACTATAGTTGCAGTAGAGTCATAGACTCCATATTCTAAAGCGGGAGCATAGTCAGTGATTGGTTTCATAGTAGAACCCCAGTCACGGTTGGTTTCAACGGCTTGGTTGATTCCGAAAGATACATTACTTGATTGGTGACGGGCACCTAACTGAGCAATGACTTTACCATTTGTTACATCAACGATAGTAGAAGCTACTTGAAGTTCATCATCTGGATAAGCGACATACTCATCTGTGTTATAAACATCCCAAAGTCGCTGCTGAACATCTTTGTCGACATTAGTATAGACTTCCATACCTGTAGTAAGAAGGTTGTAACCAGTTTCTTGTTCAACTTGGTCGATTACTTCTTTGAGGTAGTTGTCCATATAAGCTGGATAACTATTGGCTGACTTCAAACTTTGGAGACCGTCAGTGACGGGAGTATTAATAGCTTTTTCATAATCTTCTGCACTAATGTATTTTTGCCCTTTCATTTCTGAAAGTACCAAGTTACGACGCTCTAGAGCAGCTTCTGGATGGGAATAAGGATCATATTGGTTTGGAGCTTGAGGCATTCCAGCCAAGAGTGCTAACTGTGGCAAGCTTAAGTCCTTCAAGTCTTTTCCATAGTAATTTTGGGCTGCGGTTTGCATTCCATAGTTACCGTTGGACATGTAGACTTTATTGATGTAATAGGTCAGGATTTCTTGCTTGGTTGCTTTTTGCTCTAGTTGAACGGCTAGCCAAGCTTCTTGAGCTTTACGTGACAAGGTTTGATCAGCAGTTGAAGTAGAAAAATAAGTCAATTTAATTAATTGTTGTGTCAAGGTTGAGGCACCTTGTAGACCTCCTCCTTGTAGATTTCTTAATGCTGCCCCCATGATACGAATAGTATCAACACCTCTATGGTCAAAGAAACGGTGGTCTTCGATAGACACAATTGCCTTGACTAAGTCAGTAGGAATTTCATTTGCTTGAGCATTTACGCGACGTTCAGATCCAAGGTCAGCAATCAGTTCGTTTTTGTTGTCATAAATCTTGCTAGAAGTTGTCGCAACTAATTTACTTTCAGATAAGGCTGGAGCCTTGCTAACAAAGTAGAGGAAGACACCACCACCTAATAGAAATAATGCGATAAATAAGGTAAGGAATGTAATTCCAATATACTTTAAGAATCGCAGAATAGTTTGTTTATTCATCTTGTTTTACCACCTAGTAAATGTTCTTTGATAATATCGAGATAGGGAATTTGAGGGAAAGCTCCTTGCTTTACTAAATATCCGTATTCTTGAATATATCCAAGTGGCATTGATTTTTGACCCTTATCTTGATGATAAAAGCGAATCAAATCAAATGCCGGCAATAAATAAGTTTCTTGTTGAGAAGAAAAATGAAGCAGTACGAAGCAAATGCCCTTTTGTTCTAGAACTTGTTCCATATGTTGAATCTGGTGAAGATGGAAATTCTTCATTGGGATGGCATTTTTTTGTCGCGTTTCCTTGGCTTCAAAGTCAATGTAATGTCCTCTATACACGCCAGAGTAATCTGTTGTGGAAGCTTGTCTAAAATAGGCTTCTACAATTTTGGCTCGACTACGTTGAGGATAGTCTACTCGGACAATTTGAACAGGCGTCGGCTTTTTATGGATAACGGCCATGCCATGCGTCAGATAGTAGTCGTTGGTAGCGTTGATCATCTTTTCAAAAGTCATTCCTCGATTTGCGAAATTTTTTGGTTGAGAAATGGATGTTTGGCTTTTTTTTGATGAAATTTTATGAGGGTAGTTGACCATATTTCTCCTTATTGGTACAATAACATCACTCTATTATATCATAAATTTGCACAGAAAGGGTTAAAAATGACTACAGCTTTGGTTTTAGGCTATTCTGCTTTTGATTTGGGTTTGTTTTCTGACAAGGATCCTCGTATTAAATTGATTAAAAAAGCAATACGTAGGGATTTAGAAGCTATGGCAGAAGATGGGATGACTTGGCTTGTATTTACAGGGACTTTGGGCTTTGAATATTGGGTTTTAGAGGTTGCTCAGGAAATGAAGACCGAATACGGTTTCCAGTTGGCCACCATTTTTGATTTTGAAACGCACGGGGAAAATTGGAATGAAGCCAATCAGCTTAAACTGAGTCGCTTTAAGCAGGTAGACTTTGTCAAATATGCCTATCCCAAATATGAACATATGGGGCAACTACGAGATTACCAACGATTTTTGCTGGAAAATACTGACTTAGCTTATTTTTTCTATGATCCAGAAAATGAGACCAAATTAAAATTTATAGACAATTTGATGAAAAATCAGGAAGGTTATCGCATAAAAAGGTTAACGTTTGAAGACTTAAATGAGCTAGTAGAAAATTTTTCTGAAAAGTAAGCCTTTGACCTTGATTTTTGTTTGGCTTTTTTTATATAATAATACTAGCAAGCGAGAATGGAGAGAGACATGGCAAGTATTATTTTTTCAGCGAAAGATATTTTTGAACAAGAGTTTGGGCGTGAAGTCCGAGGCTATAGTAAAGTAGAAGTTGATGAGTTTTTAGACGATGTCATTAAGGACTATGAAACCTATGCTGCCTTGGTCAAGTCACTTCGTCAGGAAATTGCGGATTTGAAGGAAGAATTAGCTCGTAAACCGAAACCTTCACCAGTTCAAGCAGAACCTATTGAAGCGACAACTACAAGTTCTATGACGAATTTTGATATTTTGAAACGCTTGAATCGTCTTGAAAAAGAAGTGTTTGGTAAACAAATTTTAGATAACTCAGATTTCTAAGTAGTGATTTGAGGTGTGCAATTTTTGGATAATCGCGTGAGGAGAGTTGCTTCTCATGAGGAAAGTCCATGCTAGCACAGGCTGTGATGCCTGTAGTGTTTGTGCTAGGCGAAACCATAAGCCTAGGGACGAGAAATCGTTACGGCAGTTGAAATGGCTAAGTCCTTGGATAGGCCAGAGTAGGCTTGAAAGTGCCACAGTGACGGAGTCTTTCTGGAAACGGAGAGAGTGGAACGCGGTAAACCCCTCAAGCTAGCAACCCAAATTTTGGTCGGGGCATGGAGTACGCGGAAACGAACGTAGTATTCTGACTGCTATCAGCTAGAGCTGTTAGTGGTAGACAGATGATTATCGAAGGAAGTGGTCCTAGTCACTTCTGGAACAAAACATGGCTTATAGAAAATTGCATATAGGTTGGGGCTGAGAAAACTTTCTCAACCTCATTTTTTAAAGTGGACATATAGAAAGGTCTTATAAGACTGTAACATGAAAAAAGAATTTAATTTAATCGCTACTGCTGCAGCGGGTCTTGAGGCTGTCGTTGGTCGTGAGGTGCGAGAGTTGGGCTACGATTGTCAGGTTGAAAATGGACGTGTTCGTTTTCAAGGAGACGTGAGAGCCATTATCGAAACCAACCTCTGGCTTCGGGCAGCAGACCGTATCAAGATTATCGTAGGAACTTTTCCAGCTAAGACTTTTGAGGAGCTCTTTCAAGGAGTTTTCGCCTTAGATTGGGAAAATTATTTACCGCTTGGAGCTCGGTTCCCAATTTCAAAAGCTAAATGTGTGAAATCTAAATTACACAATGAACCCAGTGTTCAGGCTATTTCAAAGAAGGCCGTTGTCAAGAAATTGCAGAAACACTACGCCCGCCCAGAAGGTATTCCTCTGATGGAGAATGGTCCTGAGTTTAAGATTGAGGTTTCTATTCTGAAAGACATAGCAACTGTCATGATTGATACGACAGGCTCCAGTCTCTTTAAACGTGGCTATCGTACCGAAAAGGGTGGTGCTCCTATCAAGGAAAATATGGCGGCAGCCATTTTGCAGCTCTCTAACTGGTATCCAGACAAGCCCTTGATTGATCCAACCTGTGGTTCAGGAACTTTCTGTATCGAGGCAGTTATGATTGCTAGGAAGATGGCTCCTGGTCTTCGTCGCTCCTTTGCCTTTGAGGAATGGAACTGGATTAGTGATCGCTTGATTCAAGAAGTGCGTACAGAAGCGTCTAAGAAAGTGGATCGTGAACTGGAACTGGATATCATGGGCTGTGACATTGATGCACGCATGGTGGAAATTGCTAAGGCCAATGCTCAGGCAGCAGGTGTTGCAGGGGATATTACTTTTAAGCAGATGCGCGTGCAGGATTTGCGTTCTGATAAAATAAATGGAGTGATTATCTCTAACCCACCTTATGGTGAACGCTTGTCAGATGATGCAGGGGTTACCAAGCTTTATGCTGAGATGGGTCAAGTATTTGCTCCTCTGAAAACGTGGAGCAAGTTTATTCTAACTAGTGATGAAGCCTTTGAGACCAAGTACGGTAGTCAGGCGGATAAGAAACGGAAGTTGTACAACGGAACTTTAAAAGTTGATTTGTATCAATATTTTGGTCAGCGTGTTAAACGTCAGGAAGTAAAGTAGGAAGGAAAACTCATGAGTAAGAAAAGACGGAATCGTCATAAAAAAGAAAACCAAGAACCGCGATTTGATTTTGATGAAGCAAAAGAGTTAACAGTTGGTCAAGCTATTCGTAAAAATGAAGAAGTGGAAGCAGGAGTCTTGCCTGAAGATTCCATTTTGGACAAGTATGTCAAGCAACACAAAGATGAAATTGAGGCAGATAAGTTTGAAACGCGTCAGTTTAGCAAGGATGATTTAGTTGAAAAAGAAGAGGTAGAGGAGACTCAGACTCTGGATAATTTGCTTCAAGAGCTTCGTGAGGAAACAGGAGTAACTTCTCCAGATCCAGAAGATGAATTGAATCAGTTTGATGATTTAGAATTAACACGAGTTTCAGAAGCTCCTCTTGTTGAAGAATTTGAGGCGGAAGAGGTACAATTAGTTGGAGCGGAAGAGGCCTTCACACGTTCTCGAGTTACAGATAGTGAAGATGGAAACAGTAAGAAGAAATGGGTGCTGTACGGTATTCTAGCAGCCTTAGTGGTTCTTATCCTTGGAACTGGTTATTATGTTTACCGTCAAGTGAATCGCTCAACAAAGGAAATTCAAACTTCTCAATCATCGTCTAGTGAGCAGAATATTCAGCCGATTTTAGAAGATTTCAATAGTCAATACGATGCCTTCTATACAGATAGCAACAAAACGGCTTTGAAAAATAGCCAGTTTGATAAACTGAGCCAACTTAAAACTTTGCTTGATAAGCTAGAAGGTAGTCGCGAACATACCCTTGCCAAATCGAAGTATGATAGTCTAGCAACTCAAATCAAGGCCATTCAAGATGTCAATGCACAATTTGAAAAACCAGCTATTGTTGATGGTGTTTTGGATACCAATGCCAAAGCCAAATCGGATGCTAAATTTACGGATATTAAAACTGGAAATACAGAACTTGATAAAGTTCTAGATAAGGCTATCAGCCTTGGTAAGAGCCAGCAAACAAGTGCTTCAAGCTCAAGTTCAAGTGAAACTAGCAGCTCAAGTTCTCGCCAAGCAAGTGAAAATACGACTAGTGAGACAAAACCAAGTAGTTCAAATACGGCATCAAATGAAACTAGAAGTTCTCATAGTGAAGTCAATATGGGTCTATCAAGTGCGGGTGTTTCTGTTCAAAGAAGTGCTAGTCGTGTTGCCTACAATCAATCTGCTATTGATGATAGCAATAATTCTGCCTGGGATTTCGCGGATGGTGTTTTGGAACAAATTTTAGCGACTTCACGCTCACGTGGTTATATCACTGGTAACCAATACATCCTTGAACGTGTCAATATCGTTAATGGCAATGGTTATTACAACCTCTACAAGCCAGATGGAACCTATCTCTTTACCCTTAACTGTAAGACAGGATACTTTGTTGGAAATGGTTCTGGACATGCGGATGCTTTGGACTACTAAGCAGTCGTTACAAAATTCTTTCTTTTCAAAAGTAAAAATGATAAAATAAAACAAATTAAACAAGAGGAGTGTCAAATGACAAAAGCTAACTTTGGTGTCGTAGGTATGGCCGTAATGGGTCGTAACCTTGCCCTTAATATTGAATCTCGTGGTTACACAGTTGCTATTTACAACCGTAGTAAAGAAAAAACTGAAGATGTAATTGCTTGCCATCCTGAAAAGAACTTTGTGCCAAGCTATGACGTGGAAAGTTTTGTGAACTCAATCGAAAAACCTCGTCGTATCATGCTCATGGTTCAAGCTGGACCTGGTACAGATGCTACTATCCAAGCCCTTCTTCCACACCTTGACAAGGGTGATATCTTGATTGATGGTGGAAACACTTTCTACAAAGATACAATCCGTCGTAATGAAGAATTGGCAAACTCAGGTATCAACTTTATCGGTACTGGAGTTTCTGGTGGTGAAAAAGGTGCCCTTGAAGGTCCGTCTATCATGCCTGGTGGACAAAAAGAGGCCTACGAATTGGTTGCGGATGTTCTTGAAGAAATCTCAGCTAAAGCACCAGAAGATGGCAAACCATGTGTGACTTACATCGGTCCTGATGGAGCTGGTCACTATGTGAAAATGGTTCACAACGGTATCGAGTATGGTGATATGCAATTGATCGCAGAAAGCTATGACTTGATGCAACACTTGTTAGGCCTTTCTGCAGAAGATATGGCTGAAATCTTTACTGAGTGGAATAAGGGTGAATTGGACAGCTACTTGATCGAAATCACAGCTGATATCTTGAGCCGTAAAGACGATGAAGGCCAAGATGGACCAATCGTAGACTACATCCTTGATGCTGCAGGTAACAAGGGAACTGGTAAATGGACTAGTCAATCATCACTTGACCTTGGTGTGCCATTGTCACTCATCACTGAGTCAGTATTTGCACGTTACATTTCAACTTACAAAGAAGAACGTGTACATGCTAGCAAGGTTCTTCCAAAACCAGCTGCCTTCAAATTTGAAGGAGACAAGGCTGAGTTGATTGAAAAGATTCGTCAAGCCCTTTACTTCTCAAAAATCATTTCATACGCACAAGGTTTTGCGCAATTGCGTGTAGCTTCTAAAGAAAACAACTGGAATTTGCCATTTGCAGATATCGCATCTATCTGGCGTGATGGCTGTATCATCCGTTCTCGTTTCTTGCAAAAGATTACAGATGCTTACAACCGTGATGCAGACCTTGCTAACCTTCTTTTGGATGAGTACTTCTTGGATGTTACTGCTAAGTACCAACAAGCAGTGCGTGATATCGTAGCTCTTGCTGTTCAAGCTGGTGTGCCAGTGCCAACTTTCTCAGCAGCGATTACTTACTTTGATAGCTACCGTTCAGCTGACCTTCCAGCTAACTTGATCCAAGCGCAACGTGACTACTTTGGTGCCCACACTTACCAACGTAAAGACAAAGAAGGAACATTCCACTACTCTTGGTATGACGAAAAATAAGTAGGTCTGCCATGGGGAAACGGATTTTATTACTTGAGAAAGAAAGAAATCTAGCTCATTTTTTAAGTTTGGAACTCCAAAAAGAGCAATACCGAGTTGATCAGGTTGAGGAGGGGCAAAAAGCCCTCTCCATGGCTCTTCAGACAGACTATGACTTGATTTTATTGAATGCTCAACTTGGGGATATGACAGCCCAGGATTTTGCAGATAAGCTAAGTCGGACTAAGCCAGCCTCAGTGATTATGGTCTTGGACCATCGCGAAGAATTGCAAGATCAGATTGAGACAATCCAACACTTTGCCGTTTCTTACATCTATAAGCCGGTTATTATTGAGAATCTGGTGGATCGTATTTCAGCGATTTTCCGAGGTCGGGACTTTATCGACCAACACTGTAGTCAGATGAAGGTTCCAACGTCTTACCGCAATCTGCGTATGGATGTAGAACATCATACCGTTTATCGTGGCGAGGAAATGATTGCTCTGACGCGCCGTGAGTATGACCTTTTGGCTACTCTTATGGGGAGCAAGAAAGTTCTGACTCGTGAGCAGTTGTTGGAAAGCGTCTGGAAGTATGAAAGTGCGACCGAAACAAATATCGTGGATGTCTATATCCGTTATCTACGTAGCAAGCTTGATGTAAAAGGTCAAAAAAGCTACATTAAAACCGTGCGTGGTGTCGGTTACACCATGCAAGAATAGAAAAGCAGTTGCAGTTTTGGAACTGCTTTTTATATGAGTTCTTTATATGTTGACATGCGATTTTGTATTTGCTACAATCAGTTATGGAGGATAGGTCTAATGAAAATAATAAAAAAATTGATGCCAATCGCATTAGCAGTCTTTTTCTTCGGTTTGCTAGCAACAAGTATAGTATTGGCGGATGATGCTGATTCAGAAGGCTGGCAATTTGTCCAAGAAAATGGTAGAACCTACTATAAGAAGGGTGAGATCAAAGAAAAGGCCTGGCGAGTGATTGATGGCAAGACCTATTATTTTGATCATGTATCAGGAGAAATGGTTGTCGGCTGGCAATATATCCCGTTTCCATCTAAAGGTAGTACAATTGGTCCTTACCCAAATGGTTTGAGATTAGAATCTATGCCAATGCCACAATGGTACTACTTTGGACAAGATGGTGTCTTACAAGAATTTGTTGGCAAGCAAGTTTTAGAGGCAAAAACTGCTACCAATACCAACAAACATCATGGGGAACAATATGATAGTCCAGCAGAGAAACGAGTCTATTATTTTGAAGATCAGCGTAGCTATCATACTTTAAAAACTGGTTGGGTTCATGATGAGGGACACTGGTATTATTTACAGAAGGATGGTGGCTTCGATGCTCGTATCAACAGTTTAACGGTTGGGGAGCTAGTGCGTGGTTGGACAAATGATAACTCAACTTGGTACTATCTAGATCCAACAACTGCTACAATGCAAACTGGTTGGAAACAACTTGGCAATAAGTGGTACTACCTCCGTTCATTAGGGGCTATGGCAACTGGTTGGTATCAGGAAGGCTCAACTTGGTATTATTTAGACCAGTCAAATGGAGATATGAAAACAGGCTGGCAATACCTCGGTAACAAGTGGTACTATCTCCGTTCATCAGGAGCTATGGCAACTGGCTGGTTCCAGGTCGGTAGTAAATGGTACTATGCTTATAGCTCAGGTGCCTTGGCAGTGAATACGACCGTAGATGGCTACTACGTCAACTATAATGGCGAATGGGTTCAATAATGAAAGAGGCGATTGTGAAGGAAACAATCGCTTTTTTTGTGAAAATATAATAGAATAGATAGGAGAGAATAAATACTTGTAGGAAAAAATAATACTCTTCGAAAATCAAATTCAAACCACGTCAGCGTCGCCTTACCGTACTCAAGTACAGCCTGCGGCTAGCTTCCTAGTTTGCTCTTTGATTTTCATTGAGTATGAGACGGCTTTTTCGTCTAGTAAAAGGAAAATATGACAAAAAAAGTTGGTGTCGGTCAGGCACATAGTAAGATTATTTTAATAGGGGAGCATGCGGTCGTTTACGGTTATCCTGCCATTTCTCTGCCTCTTTTGGAGGTGGAGGTGACTTGTAAGGTAGTTCCTGCTGACAGACCTTGGCGCCTCTATGAGGAGGATACCTTGTCCATGGCGGTGTATGCTTCACTTGAACATCTAAATATCAAGGATGCTTGCATTCGCTGTGAGATTGACTCGGCTATCCCTGAAAAACGGGGAATGGGTTCGTCAGCTGCTATCAGCATAGCGGCCATTCGTGCGGTATTTGACTACTATGAGGCTGATCTGCCTCATGATGTACTAGAAATCTTGGTCAATCGGGCGGAGATGATTGCCCATATGAATCCAAGTGGTTTGGATGCTAAGACCTGTCTCAGTGACCAACCTATTCGCTTTATTAAGAATGTAGGATTTACAGAGCTTGAGATGGATTTATCAGCTTATTTGGTAATTGCAGATACGGGCGTTTATGGTCATACTCGTGAAGCCATTCAAGTAGTTCAAAATAAGGGCAAGGATGCCCTACCGTTTTTGCATGCCTTAGGAGAATTGACCCAGAAGGCAGAGGATGCGATTTCACAAAAAGATGCTGAAGGACTGGGGCAAATCCTCAGTCAAGCGCATTTGCATTTAAAAGAAATTGGTGTTAGTAGTCCTGAGTCAGATTCTTTGGTTGAAACGGCTCTTAGCCATGGTGCTCTGGGTGCCAAGATGAGTGGTGGTGGGCTTGGAGGCTGTATCATAGCCTTGGCAGACAATTTGATACAAGCACAAGATCTAGCAGAAAGATTAGAAGAGAAAGGAGCTGTTCAGACATGGATAGAGAGCCTGTAACAGTACGTTCCTACGCAAATATTGCTATTATTAAATATTGGGGAAAGAAAAAAGAAAAAGAGATGGTGCCTGCTACTAGCAGTATCTCTCTGACTTTAGAAAATATGTACACAGAGACGACTTTGTCATCTCTACCGACGGATGCGACTGCTGATGCCTTTTATATCAACGGTCAGCTACAAAATGAGACTGAGCATGCCAAGATGAGTAAGATTATTGACCGTTACCGTCCAGTTGGAGAAGGCTTTGTCCGTATCGATACTCAAAATAATATGCCTACCGCAGCTGGCTTGTCATCAAGTTCTAGTGGTTTATCTGCCTTGGTCAAGGCTTGTAATGCTTATTTTCAGCTTGGATTGACTCGGAGCCAGTTGGCACAGGAGGCTAAGTTTGCATCAGGCTCTTCCTCTAGGAGTTTTTATGGACCACTAGGTGCTTGGGATAAGGATAGTGGAGAAATTTACCCTGTAGAGACAGACTTGAAACTAGCTATGATTATGTTGGTGCTAGAAGACAAGAAAAAACCAATTTCTAGCCGTGACGGTATGAAACTTTGTGTGGAAACTTCGACGACCTTTGATGATTGGGTGCGTCAGTCTGAGAAGGACTATCAGGATATGCTGGCTTATCTCAAGGAAAATGATTTTGCCAAGGTTGGGGAATTAACGGAGAAAAACGCTCTTGCTATGCACGCTACGACCAAAACTGCATCACCAGCCTTTTCTTATTTGACGGATGCAAGCTATGAAGCTATGGACTTTGTCCGTCAACTTCGCAAGCAAGGAGAAGCCTGCTACTTTACTATGGATGCTGGTCCCAATGTCAAAGTCCTCTGTCAGGAGAAAGACTTGGTACACCTCTCAGAAATCTTTGGTCAACGTTATCGCTTGATTGTGTCGAAAACAAAGGATTTGAGTCAAGATGATTGCTGTTAAAACTTGCGGAAAACTCTATTGGGCAGGTGAGTATGCTATTTTAGAGCCAGGACAGTTGGCCTTGATAAAAGCTATCCCCATCTATATGAGGGCTGAGACTGCTTTTTCTGATAGCTACCGCCTCTATTCAGATATGTTTGATTTCGCAGTGGATTTGACGCCAAATCCTGACTATAGCTTGATTCAAGAAACGATTGCTTTGATGAATGACTTCCTCGCTGATCGTGGGCAGACCTTGCGACCTTTTTCTTTGGAAATCCGAGGAAAAATGGAAAGAGAAGGGAAAAAGTTTGGTCTGGGTTCTAGCGGTAGCATCGTTGTCTTGGTTATCAAGGCTTTGCTGGCTCTGCATGATATTACGGTTGATCAGGAACTCTTGTTCAAGCTGGCTAGCGCGGTCTTGCTCAATCGAGGAGATAATGGTTCTATGGGAGACCTTGCCTGTATTGTGGCAGAGGAATTGGTTCTTTACCAGTCATTTGATCGCCAGAAGGTGGCTACTTGGTTGGAAGAAGAAAATTTGTCGACTGTTTTAGAGCGTGATTGGGGCTTTTCAATTTCACAAGTGAAACCAACTTTAGAATGTGATTTCCTTGTTGGATGGACCAAGGAAGTGGCTATATCGAGTCACATGGTCCAGCAAATCAAGCAAAATATCAATCAGAATTTTTTAAGTTCCTCAAAAGAAACGGTGTCCGCTTTAGTAGAAGCCTTGGAGCAGGGGGAATCAGAAAAAATTATCGAGCAAGTAGAAGTAGCCAGTAAGCTCTTAGAAAGCTTGAGCGCAGATATTTACACGCCTTCGCTCAGACAGTTGAAAGAAGCTAGTCAAGATTTGCAGGCTGTTGCCAAGAGTAGCGGTGCTGGTGGTGGCGACTGTGGCATTGCCTTGAGTTTTGATGTGCAATCAACTGAAACCCTAAAAAAACGTTGGACCGATCTGGGGATTGAGCTCTTATACCAAGAAAGGATAGGACATGACGACAAATCGTAAGGATGAGCACATCCGCTATGCCCTTGAGCAGAAAAGTTCCTATAATAGCTTTGATGAGGTGGAGTTGATTCATTCTTCCTTGCCTCTTTACGACCTGGATGAAATCGATCTGTCGACAGAGTTTGCTGGTCGAAAGTGGGATTTTCCTTTTTATATCAATGCCATGACAGGTGGGAGTGAAAAAGGTAAAGAAATTAATCAAAAATTAGCTCAGGTGGCGGAAGCCTGTGGTATTTTGTTTGTAACAGGCTCTTATAGCGCAGCCCTTAAAGATCCAACGGATGCCTCTTTTTCTGTCAAGTATGATCATCCAAATCTCCTTCTTGGAACCAATATTGGATTGGATAAGCCGGTTGAACTTGGTTTGCAGACTGTGACGGAGATGAATCCTTTACTTTTACAAGTGCATGTCAATGTTATGCAGGAATTGCTCATGCCTGAGGGAGAAAGGAAGTTCAGAAGTTGGCAATCGCATCTGGCAGACTATAGCAAGCAAATCCCTGTTCCTATTGTTCTAAAGGAAGTGGGCTTTGGAATGGATGTGAAGACCATCGAGAGAGCCTATGAATTGGGCGTTCGAACCTTTGACCTGTCAGGTCGTGGTGGCACCAGCTTTGCTTATATCGAAAATCGTCGCAGTGGCCAGCGTGATTACCTTAATCAATGGGGGCAATCTACCATGCAGGCTCTTCTCAATGCCCAAGACTGGAAAGACAAGGTTGAACTCTTGGTCAGTGGTGGCGTTCGGAATCCGCTGGATATGATTAAGTGCTTGGTCTTTGGAGCCAAGGCTGTGGGATTGTCACGAACCGTTCTAGAGTTGGTTGAAACCTATTCAGTCGAAGAAGTGATTGACATTGTCCAAGGCTGGAAAGACGATCTGCGTTTGATTATGTGTGCCCTTAATTGTACCACCATAGCAGATTTACAAAAAGTAGATTATCTTCTCTACGGAAAATTAAAAGAAGCAAAGGAACGGATGAAAAAGGCGTAACCATCGCCTTTTTTCCATCTTCAGACCGAGGTGACTTTTTTGAATTGTGATAAAATAGAAGGGAGAGGATGAACCTATGAGAAAATTTAAAATCTTTTTATTTATCGAAGCCTGTCTTTTGACGGGAGCTCTGATTTTGATGGTGTCAGAGCATTTTTCACGTTTTCTGCTGATTCTATTCCTCTTTTTACTTTTGATTCGCTATTATACTGGTAAAGAGGGCAATAACCTTCTTTTGGTTGCGGCAACCATTCTCTTCTTTTTCATCGTCATGCTCAACCCCTTTGTGATTTTAGCTATTTTTGTTGCGGTCATATACAGCCTCTTTCTTCTTTATCCGATGATGAACCAGGAAAAAGAGCAGACCAATTTGGTTTTTGAAGAGGTGGTAACGGTTAAGAAGGAGAAAAATCGTTGGTTTGGCAATCTCCATCATTTTTCAAGCTACCAGACTTGCCAGTTTGATGATATCAATCTCTTTCGTCTCATGGGCAAGGATACCATTCATCTGGAGAGGGTCATCCTAACCAATCATGATAATGTCATTATTCTCAGAAAGATGGTAGGAACAACCAAAATCATTGTACCTGTAGATGTGGAAGTCAGTCTCAGCGTTAATTGTCTCTATGGTGATTTGACTTTTTTCAACCAGCCCAAGCGAGCCCTCCGCAATGAACACTATCATCAAGAAACAAGAGACTATCTTAAGAGTAACAAGAGTGTCAAGATTTTCTTGACCACTATGATTGGCGATGTGGAGGTGGTCAGAGGATGAAAAAACAAGCTTATGTTATCATTGCCCTCACCTCCTTCCTGTTTGTCTTATTTCTCTCCCACAGCTTGTTGGAAATTCTTGATTTTGACTGGTCTATTTTCCTGCATAATGTTGAAAAAACAGAAAAATTTGTCTTTTTGTTGTTGGTATTCAGCTTGTCCATGACCTGTCTTTTAGCCCTGTTTTGGCGAGGTGTGGAAGAGCTTTCTCTAAGAAAAATTCAGGTCAATCTCAAGCGTTTGTTGGCAGGGCAAGAAGTGGTTCAGGTTGCAGATCCAGATTTGGATGCCAGTTTCAAGTCCTTGTCAGGGAAACTTAACCTCTTGACAGAGGCTCTTCAAAAAGCTGAAAATCACAGTCTTACTCAGGAAGAGGAAATCATCGAGAAAGAACGAAAGCGGATTGCTCGGGATTTGCACGATACGGTTAGTCAGGAGTTGTTTGCGGCCCACATGATTTTGTCAGGTGTCAGCCAGCAGGCTTTGAAACTGGATAGAGAAAAGATGCAGACCCAGTTGCAGAGTGTCACAGCCATTTTAGAAACAGCTCAGAAGGACTTGAGAGTCTTGCTCCTGCATTTGCGCCCAGTTGAATTGGAACAGAAGAGCTTGATAGAAGGGATTCAAATTCTTCTAAAAGAGCTTGAGGACAAGAGTGATCTCAAGGTTAGTCTTAAGCAAAATGTATCTAAATTGCCTAAGAAAATCGAGGAGCATATCTTCCGTATTCTGCAAGAATTGATCAGCAATACCCTCCGCCATGCCCAGGCCTCTTGTCTGGATGTCTATCTCTATCAGACGGATCTTGAATTGCAGCTGAAGGTGGTGGACAATGGGATTGGTTTCCAGTTAGGGAGTTTAGACGACTTGAGTTATGGACTGCGGAATATCAAGGAGCGAGTCGAAGATATGGCAGGAACGGTTCAACTCTTGACAGCTCCCAAGCAAGGTCTGGCGGTTGATATCCGTATTCCCCTGTTAGATAATGAGTTATAAAGGAGTAGAGATGAAAATTTTACTAGTAGATGACCATGAAATGGTCCGATTGGGCTTGAAAAGCTACTTTGACCTCCAAGATGATGTAGAAGTTGTAGGTGAGGCTGCCAACGGATCTCAAGGCATTGACTTGGCCTTGGAACTGCGTCCAGATGTCATTGTCATGGATATCGTCATGCCTGAGATGAATGGAATTGACGCGACCTTGGCCATCCTCAAAGAATGGCCTGAAGCCAAGATTTTGATTGTGACCTCTTACTTAGACAATGAAAAAATCATGCCTGTCTTAAATGCTGGTGCTAGGGGCTATATGCTCAAGACTTCAAGTGCGGATGAATTGCTGCACGCTGTTCGTAAGGTAGCTACTGGGGAGCTGGCCATTGAGCAAGAGGTCAGTAAGAAGGTCGAATACCACCGCAATCATATAGAACTACATGAGGACTTAACTGCGCGTGAGCGAGATGTGCTTCAACTCATCGCCAAGGGCTACGAAAATCAGCGCATCGCAGACGAACTTTTTATCTCTCTCAAGACGGTCAAGACTCATGTGTCCAATATCCTAGCCAAGCTGGAGGTCAGCGATCGCACCCAGGCAGCAGTTTATGCCTTTCAGCATCACTTGGTGGGGCAGGAAGATTTTTAATTGTTATATAAGAATAATATTGGAGAAATGGCTGAGCTTAGTATCAAAGAAGCGAGCAAGTACCTCTAGCACGATAAAATATTTTTTTCACAATGTTTTATGTTATTTGTTGACATTCATTTTATAGGGGAGTAAAATGAAGCTAAAGATAACTAAAGTAATGTAGTATTTATCAAAGGATATAAAAAATCCAAAAGGAGGTTAGAATCATGTCTCCGTAAATTATCAAAATAAGGTCACTAGAGCGTTAAGGAATTTTGAAGAAAGGATTTTTGTCATGAAAAAATATATTACTTATGCAGCTTTATTACTTACTTCAGGAGCTTTGTTATCAACTACTTATGTAGTTAATGCAGAAACTACAACGTCTACCACTAAAGTGACTACATCACAAACAACTTCACAGTATACAAGCGAGAAAGAAGCAATTGATCAACTTGTTAAAGAAGGTAAAATTAAGGTTGAAGATGCAGAACAAGTTAAGTTGGTAGGATTTTCTCCTAGAGAATTAACGCAAGTAGAAGGCGATCAAGAAAAAATAGCATTTAATCAAAATAGAGATGATAAAGGAACCTGGATGATAACAGATGGTCGCTGGTGGTTCAAATATACTTCAGGTGGGTATGCTAAACATTGGGAATTCTTAGATAAGAAATGGTATTATTTTGATGATCAAGGTTGGATGAAATCAAATGAGTGGATTAACCCAGATGGTAATTGGTACTATCTTTCAAATGACGGTTCCATGCTAACTGATTATAATAGAGTTAATGGGAAACCTTATTTCTTCAGATCTAACGGTGTTTGCGTAGAAAATAAAGGTCAGGCAATTGCTGAGTATGCAGAGACATTTGTAGATAAAATCCCATATGTTGGGGGTTGGGCAGACTTGAATAAGGGTGTAGATTGCTCAGGATTTACACATGCCATATATAAAAACTTTGACATTTACTTAGGAACTGATACTAGATCTCAATTTAAGCAAGGAATTGATGTAACTGGTAATGAAAAACCTGGAGATTTAATTTTCTTTAATAATCTTGAACATGTGGGAATTAATATTGGCGGTAACCAAGTGGTTCACGCAAATTATGTAAGAAAATTTGTAAACATAACTAACAATGAATACATTGGATCTATTGACGGAGCTAGACGAGTTTGGTAACAATAAAATTTAAATGTCATAAATAATTTGTTACTAATTGGAGGAAACGGCTATGAAAAAATCTAAACTACTTACACTTGGTTTGCTTGCAGGTGCTGGCCTACTTTTATCTATCAACCAAGCACAGGCTGCAGATACATGGGTAAAAAATGGTTCTGACTGGAATCTTTC